>JALYXB010000184.1 GCA_030947305.1 Actinomycetota bacterium
TCTGCACCGGCAGCGGCGCACCATCGGCGCGCAGGCTGATCTGTAGGTCTATTTCGGTGCGGTCCATAGTGTCTGCCCCGATCAGCGTCGAAGGTAAGTGGTCCAGAGCAAGTATCCGTTGGTGGCCCTTGGAATGATCCACTATCCGCGGCAGGATGGCATCATGACCGATCTCGTGACCTCCGCGCCCACCGCCCACTCCCTGTCCGAGCCGCCGCCGCCAGCCACCGGCGGCGACTTGGTGAAGCGTGGCCTCGCCGAGATGCTCAAGGGCGGCGTGATCATGGATGTGGTCACCGCGGAACAAGCCAGGATCGCCGAAGATGCTGGTGCGGTCGCCGTGATGGCGCTGGAGCGGGTGCCGGCCGACATCAGGGCCCAGGGCGGAGTTGCCAGGATGAGCGACCCCGATCTGATCGAAGCGATCATTGCCCAGGTGTCCATCCCGGTTATGGCCAAGGCCAGGATCGGGCATTTCGTCGAGGCCCAGGTGCTGCAGCATCTTCAGGTCGACTACATCGACGAGTCCGAGGTGCTCAGCCCCGCCGACTATGCCCATCACATCGACAAGCGTCCGTTCACCGTTCCGTTCGTCTGCGGCGCCACCAACCTCGGAGAGGCGCTGCGCCGGATCACCGAGGGCGCAGCGATGATCAGGTCCAAGGGTGAGGCGGGAACCGGGGATGTGTCCGAGGCCACCAAGCACATCAGACAGATCCTCGGCGAGATCAGGGCGCTGGCCGCCAAGAGCCCGGACGAGCTGTACCTGGCGGCCAAGGAGCTGCAGGCGCCCTACCAGCTGGTCGCCGACGTTGCCAGGCGTGGCTGCCTGCCGGTGGTGCTGTTCACCGCTGGCGGCGTCGCCACTCCGGCCGACGCCGCGATGATGATGCAGCTCGGCGCCGATGGCGTGTTCGTCGGGTCGGGCATCTTCAAGTCCGGCAACCCGGAGGCGCGGGCGGCGGCGATCGTCAAGGCCACCGCCAGATTCGACGACCCGGAGGCCATCGCCGAGGCCTCCCGCGGTCTCGGCGAGGCGATGGTCGGCATCAACGTTTCCGACCTGGCCGCCCCCCACCGCCTCGCCGAGCGCGGCTGGTGACCTCCCGCCGCTTATCAATCCCCACCGACTTCGTCGGCGGGCCCGTTCGCAGTCGCTGACGAAGTTGATTGATGTGGGACTCATGGGACAGAAGTGAACAACCTGGTAAGCGCCAACTATCCCGACCCGGTGTACGGCGGCGACAGCGCCGAGGGCGATGCTCCCCGAGTCGGCATCCTGGCGTTGCAGGGCGGGGTGGCCGAGCACGTCGCCATCCTCAGCGGAATCGGCGCCGAGCCGGTGCTGGTGCGCCGCGCCGAGCAGCTGGATCACATCGACGCAATCATCCTGCCCGGCGGGGAGTCGTCGACCATCGACCGGCTGCTGCGGACCTTCGACCTGGCACAGCCGCTGGCGGCGCGAATCCGCGGCGGCCTCCCGACCTTGGGCACCTGCGCCGGCCTGGTGCTGCTCGCCCGCACTATCGAAGACCCGGCTCCTGGCCAGCAGAGCCTGGGCATCCTGGACATCGCCGTGCGGCGCAACGCCTTCGGCTCCCAGGTCGCCTCCGAAGAGACAATCGTCCAAATGTCGGACGGCCCGGTGAGGGCAGCGTTCATCAGGGCGCCGGTCGTCACCGAGGTCGGTGCGGACGTCCAGGTGATCGCCCATCACCGTGGACAGGTCGTGGCGGTGAGATCGGGTGCGGTGACGGGGATCTCATTCCATCCGGAGCTGGCCGGCGATGCGACCCTGCATCGGCAGCTCGTCGAGCGGGCCAGCGCAGCTCGACCCGTCGACGGCGTGGACGCAAATCAGGAACCCGCGGTTACCGCGCGCGCTCACTGATCAGTCGCTCCAGCCCGTCGATCAGCATGGTCAGGCCGAAGCGATAGGCGTGGCCGGCGCTGAAGGCGGCGTTCATCTCCTGGCCCGCCGCCTGCCCTACTCTGGCGGCCAGCGGAAAAGGGTTGTCCGCCAGGAAGTTTCCCAGCGGGCCGGCCGACTGCTGCCAGAACTCCAGCATGACATCGGCGGACGAGGCGACCTGCTGGCGACGTGCGTCACGTGCCGTCCCCTGAACGAAACCTAGCAGGTACGTCAGCGCCGCGTCACGCTCGACGTCGGACAGCGCCGTGCCATCGAAACATTGCAACTCGTGGTCATACTTGGCGATGGTCCCGGGGCCGACAGCGGTGCGATCGTCGGCAACGTCCAGTAACCACGGCCGGTCCCGGTAGAGGGTCAGATTCGCTTCTGCCGTCCGCCGCACGCGGCTCCGCCAACCGGCCCGGCCGTAGCCGGGCACTGGGTAGCCGGCCAGCGCTGCGTCGATCATCAGGGCAAGCAGGTCTTCTCGGCTGCCAACGTAGGTGTACATCGACATCGTCGACATCCCCAGCTGGTCGGCCAACTCGCGCATCCGCAGCGATTCGATGCCGCCCCGATCCGCCATCGACAGGGCGGCGACCACCACCTCGTCCGTGCTGCGGCTCGACTGCGGGCCGCGGCGGCTGGGACGTTGCGCGTCCGGGTGGTGACGCCACAGCAGGTCGATCAACGCGAGTGCCATCAGACTCCCTGTACATTGTACGAAGTACCTCGTACGGCGTACGGGGTTCAATAGAGCCACTTCACCACACTGGGAGCAATGATGCAGATCAACGCCACTGCCGTTTCACTGAACGTCGAGGATGTCGACGCCTCGGCCGCATTTGCCGTCTCGCATTTCGGCTTCACCCAGCAAATGGCGGCCGACGGATTCGTCTCGTTGACCCATCCGAGTGCCGGTGCCGACATCGTGTTCCTGAGAACCGGGTTGGCCGGCTTCAAGCCGGCCGCCATCGCCGGCCCGGCCGGTCAAGGCCTGCTGCTCGCGTTCGTCGTCGACGACGTGGACGCGGAGTTCGCCAGAATCAGCGCCGCCGGCGCCAGCGTCGTCACCTCGCCGGAGACCGAGGAATGGGGTGAGCGGTACTGCCAGTTCGCCGACCCCAACGGCATCGTGTGGCAGCTGGTGCAGTGGATGCGGCCGGCAGAGTGACTCTCGCCCGGGCGACAGCCGCCTTGCAGCAGGCGACACTCCCCGCCCGGCCCGGCGACAGCCATTGCTCTGCGGCGTACCGTTCGGTGATCGGGACTATTGGGGTTCCCAAATCGTAAGGACGAGTCGTGTCCGACAAGTCACCGCGCAACTCGCTGTCCAAGAAGTCCGGTAAGTCGATCAAGGAAAAGCGGGCCGACAAGAAGGCGAAGACCACCGAGAAGAGCGGCATCGAGACCGCCATCCATCCCAAGAAGCGCTGACGGCCCAGACCCGGCCGAACTCGGCATCTTCGGGCGCTCCCGCACTCGGCGAGACGGTCCGCGGGGTAGTGCCGCTGTTCACCGGGAGGGCCTGCGATGGGGCTCGGAAAGGGCCGGGTGCGGATGATAAAACAGGTGACGCTACTCACCAGAGTCAGCTGCCATTTGTGCGATACGGCCAGGGCCGAGGTACTGGCGGCGACCGCGGCAGCGGGCGCCGACTGGTCCGAAATCGACGTCGACACCGCCCCTGAACTGCGCGCCGAATACGGCGATCGAGTGCCGGTTGTGCTGGTCGACGGGGTGGAGCACGCCCACTTCGTGGTGGACAGAAGAACGTTGCGCGCCGCCCTTGCCTGACGTTTGACTGTTGCTCGACGAACCAGCGGGCGTATCTCGGGGAAACCGGGATCTGTGCAGTCGATTCCTGTTTCCCAGGATTTGGGAAGGTTGTCCCAAACGCATTTTTGTTCGCGGCCGCCGATATGGATAAGGTGTGGCGCATCGGCGGTCTATCACAGCTGGGCCGCTACCCCGGCAGCGGGGTCCGCCAGGCGTCCGCTGCCACCGACATCTCAGGCGGCGAACACTAGTGGCAACGCACTCGGGCGATCGGGCCGATCGGCGAGCCGATCGCGTCCGGGATATCCCGCAGGCCAGCGCCGCCCGCCTTCCTGGCTACTTGCGTGTGCTCGACGAATTCCCATTCGGCCGGACCGTGTGCTCGAAAGATCTCGCGATCGCGGCCGGCGTCGACGCCGCCAAGCTGCGCAGAGACCTGTCGTTTCTGGGCAGCTACGGCGTTCGTGGAGTCGGCTACGACACCGCCACCTTGAAAGCCGAGATCTCCAGGGTGCTCGGCGCCCACGTCGACCATCGGGTTGCCCTCGTCGGCGTCGGAAACCTCGGCCACGCGCTCGCCGGCTACTCGGGATTCGCCGGCCACGGATTTCGGTTGGTGGCGCTGTTCGACATCGATCCTCAGGTCATCGGAACAATGGCGACTGCCGCCGGCACCGGGCAAACGGGTCTGTTGGTCCACCACATAGCCGATGCAGGAGCGGTGCTCGCCACCGAGCGGGTAACCATCGGCATCGTCACCACTCCGGCGAACGCTGCCCAACAGAGCGCCGACGTGTTGGTCGGTGCCGGCGTCCGGTCCATCCTCAACTTTGCTCCGTGTCCGCTCGACGTGCCTGTCGACGTCCACGTCCGCCAGGTCGATCTCGGCCTGGAGCTGCAAATGTTGGCGTTCCACGAGGCGTGCCGTCCCGACGAACTGGCGGCAGCACTGTCAAGGGCAGTGGCTTTGTAAAGAGAATCGGTCGGCACCGTCGTGCCGGCGCAGCACCATCGAGGAGAAGGAGCAGTCCATGACCAGGGCACGCAGGCCGGCCGGTCGCATTGCGTTCATCGGGGCGGGCCCCGGCGATCCCGGACTGCTCACGGTGCGCGCTCGCGACTTATTGCTGACCGCCGACCATGTTCTCACCGACCCCGATGTCCCCATGGCGATCACCGCGCTGGCCGCCGCCGCCGAGGTGCAGCCAGCGGTCGGCGAGCCCGCCGAAGTCGCCAAGGCGTTGGGTGCAGCAGCCAGGTCCGGCCAGCTGGTCGTCCGGCTGACCGCCGGCGACGTATTGACTGCCGATCCGGTGATCAAGGAAATCCAGGCCGTCGCCAAGACCGCCATCGGATTCGAGATCATTCCCGGGCTGAGCGCCGTCACGGCGGCTGCCAGCTATGCGGGCATCCCGGTCGGCAGTGTGCATACGGTGGCGGACGTCAGGTCCACCAGAGACTGGCACACCATCGCCGCCGCGCCGGGCACCCTGCTGCTGCAGGCATCGGCCGGGCATCTGGCCGACACCGCCGCCGCTCTCGCCGAGTGCGGACTCGCGCCGGCCACCCCGGCATCGGTGACGGCCGGCGCCACCCTGCCGACCCAGCGCACCGTGGACGGCACCCTTGCCACCCTGGACGGCATCGGCAGGGAGCTTCCCGGCTCGCTGGTGATCACCATCGGTTCGCAGATCTCCCAGCGGGACAAGCTGTCGTGGTGGGAATCCAGGGCCCTGTACGGCTGGCGGATCCTGATCCCGCAGACCAAGGACTCGGCGGAAGAGATGGTGAGCCTGCTCAACGGACACGGCGCCACCAGCGAACGGGTGCCGACCATCGCCGTCGAACCGCCGCGCACGCCTGCCCAGATGGAACGCGCCATCAAGGGCCTCGTCGACGGTCGCTACCAGTGGATCCTGTTCACCTCGGAGAACTCTGTGCGGGCCGTCTGGGAGAAGTTCACCGATTTCGGTCTGGATTCCCGCGCCTTCTCCGGCGTCCGGATCGCCTGTGTCGACGACGCGACAGCGCAAGCTGTTCGCGCCCTTGGCATTACCGCCGATCTGGTCGCCGACCGGGCCGAGCACGGCCAGACCGACTCCGCGGCGCTGCTGGTGGATTTCCCGGAGTTCGACGACCTGCTCGATCCGGTCGACAGGGTGCTGTTGCCGCGGGCCGACATCGCTACCGAGACACTGGCAGCCGGCCTGCGCGACCGTGGCTGGGAGGTCGATGACGTCACCGCCTACCGGACGGTGCGAGCGGCGCCGCCGGCTGCGCCGATCCGGGAGGCCATCAAGTCGGGCGGTTTCGAGGCGGTGTGCTTCACCTCATCGTCGACCGTGCGGAATCTGGTCGGGATCGCCGGCAAGCCACACGCACGAACGATCGTGGCCTGTTTGGGTCCCAAGACCGCGGACACGGCACGTGAGTTCGGATTGCGGGTTGATGTGCAGCCGGAGGAGCCGGAGATCGCCTCGCTGGTGGAGGCGCTCGCCGCCCACGCCCAGCAGCTGCGCCAGGTAGGTGCCCTGCCACCGCCGCGGAAGACCCCCCGCCGTCGCTGACCCGGTCCATGCGTTCCCGCTCGGGCTCCGGGATTCCGGAATAACCCGCTGAGACAGGTAAGTTTGCGCACATGACAACTCCCGGGGCCCGGCCTCAGCCTCGACGCGGCGGATTTCTGTCCAACATCTCCTCGGCGCTCACCCCGCCGGTGGTCGCCGACGACGATCCGGACAAGCCACTGGTATTGCCGACGGGTATCAAGGTGGCCACCGCGCTGGTGATCCTGGCCGGCCTGGTGTTCCTGTTCCTCGGGGCCAATTCGCTGATCAACCTGAACAGGGATCTCAACGCGGCTGTCACCTCGTACGACAGCTCCGTCAAGGATTGTACGAAATACTCCACCGACGGAACTCTTGCGGGCGGCATCAATGGCAAGGCGAAGGCGCCGGCCAACGCCAGCTCCGACGTCACCACCGCCGTTGCGAACTGCAACAAGATCCTGCAGCCGACCGTCACCGCGGACATGAAGGCCAGCGCGAAGTCCCGTTACACCCTGGTGTCATGGGTGCTGATCGTGGTCGGCATCGTCGCGCTCGGCGCCGGCTGGTTCCTGCGAACGGGTGCTGCCTGGGCCAGGCGGGCGACCGTCGGCCTGGTGGTCGTCACGATGATTCTGACGATGTTCCTCGGGGTGTCGAACCTGCTGACGATGGCCGCCACCCTCTTCCTGGTGATCGCCGTGCTGATGTGTTACCTGGGTAGGGGCTCGGTGTATTTCGCCAGGACGCGGATGCGGCGCCAGGCGGCGTGACCAACCCGGCACCCGTCCCGCGCGTCGCCGGCAGGGCCGCGGGCGAGGTGGCGACGGTGCTGGCCATCCGCATGGTGCTGGCCGTGTCGGGCGCTCTCGCTGCGCTGGTCGGGGCGGTGCTGCTGTACCGGCAGTCGATGAGCAGCAGCCTGTGGGGCCCGTATCTGCCGAACTCGCCGAAGGTCACCATCGTCCGCTACTCGACGCCGTGGATCGACGGCGCCGGCGGGTTGGCGCTGCTGGCCGGCTTGCTGGTGACGGCTGCGGTAGCCGACCTGGTGCGCTGGCGCCGGGTGCGCCGGGTCACACATGATCACCTGGGACACTGATCGGGTGCCTGCTGTGGACTCGACCGACACCGTGCAACCAGGGTCCGCGGCGACGACAAAGACGGTGGTGCATCTGCTGCGTCACGGCGAGGTCGACAACCCGCGCGGCATCCTGTACGGCCGGCTACCTGGATTTCAGCTGTCCGCTCTCGGCCGGCAGATGGCGCAGGGCGTTGCCGACGAGTTGGTCGGGCGTCTGCACCTCGACATCCGGTACCTGGCGGCGTCCAGCCTGATTCGTGCCCAGCAGACAGCGGCGCCGCTTGCCACCGGCAGCGGGCAGCCGATCGTCACCGACGATCGATTGATCGAAGCGGCGAATGCGTTCGAGGGGATCAAGTTCCGGGCTTCGATGCTGCGCCGGCCGCAGCACTGGGCCAAGCTGCGCAACCCCACCAGACCGTCCTGGGGCGAGCCGTACCTGGAGATAGCGCGTCGGATGTCCGGAGCGCTGTACGCCGCCGAGCAGTCGGCACGAGGCGGTGTCGCGGTCTTGGTGAGCCATCAGTTGCCGATCTGGACGCTGCGCCGACACCTGCAGGGCCAGCGTCTCTGGCACAACCCAGCCAGGCGCCAGTGCAACCTCGCCTCGCTGACCACGGTGCACTTCGCCAACGGGGTGATCACCTCGGTGCGCTACTCGGAGCCGGTCGCCCAGCTGGCTGCGACCGGCTCGGGGGTGGGGGCATGACGAGGAAATCGGTGACCATCGGCCGCTTTCCGGCCGCGGTGCTGGCGATGCTGCTGTTGGCCTGCGTCGGGCTGGCCGGCTGCACCTCCGGGAGCGACGCGGTCGCCGCACAGGGTGGCGCGTTCCAGCTGGTGACGCCCGGCGGCAAGGTCGAATTCGACTACCCGGTGGCCGACCGCAAGCCACTGAGCGCCATTTCCGGGCCGTCCGTGATCGGCAGCAAGCGGATCTCGCTGGCCGACTACCCGAAGAAGGTGGTTGTGCTGAACTTCTGGGGCGCCTGGTGCGCTCCGTGCCGCGCCGAGACCGACGACCTGGTCACGGCGGCGGACGACCTCAAGGCCAAGGGTGTGCAGTTCATCGGGGTCAACGTCCAGGAGAAGACCCAGTCGGACGCGCAGGACTTCGTGGCTTCGCACCAGGTCCCCTACCCGTCGATCTTTGATCAACAGATGCGGACGATGCTGTCCATCCGGGGATACCCGGTGGCTTCCATCCCGTCCACCATCGTGCTGGATCGGCAACACCGGGTCGCCCACATCTGGCTGGTCGAACTGAAGAGTCCGGCGCCGCTGGTGGACGTTGCCAGCCGAATCGCAGCCGAGGGCCCCTGATGACCAGCCCGGTGCTGCTGGCGGCCGGATCCGTTACCGAGACAGTGATCTCGGGGCCGTTCCTGGTGGCAGCGGTGCTGGCGTTGGCGGCCGGCGTGGTGTCGTTCGCCTCACCCTGTGTGCTGCCCCTCGTCCCCGGGTATCTGTCCTATCTGGTGGGGCTGGTCGGCGCCGAGGAGACGGACTCCGGCGGCCCCGTGTCGACTACGGTGCGCCGCCACAGGGTCCGTAGCAGAGCCGTCCGCGGAGCGGCCTTGTTCGTCGGCGGATTCACTGTTGTCTTCCTCGCTGAATCGCTGCTGGTGCTCGGCCTGTCGAGATTCCTGGTCGGAAACCAAGAGCTGCTCACCAGAATCGGCGGGGTGGTGACGATCATCGTCGGGCTGGCGATGCTCGGTTGGATCCGACCGATGCAGCGGGAGGTGCGGATTCACGCCAAGCCGACCGGCAGGATCACCGGAGCACCGTTGCTGGGCGCGTTTTTCGCCCTCGGCTGGACCGCGTGCCTTGGCCCTACTCTCGCGGGCGTGCAGTCGTTGGCGATCTCCAGTAGTTGGAACGGCAACGCGTGGCGTGGGATGTTCCTGGTGGTGCTGTACTGCCTGGGATTGGGGATCCCGTTCCTGTTGCTGGCCTTCGGATTCGGCTGGGCGACCGCGGCCATCGGTGTGCTGCGCCGGCATGCAAAGGTGATCCAGATCGTCGGGGCCGTCGCACTGATCGTGATCGGCCTGTTGATGGTGACGGGTGCCTGGGGCCACTTCATCTCGTGGATGCAGTATCGCTATGTCGTCGATGCAAGGACGGTGCTCTAGTGGCCACCTCCACCGATCAGGGTCCGGCGGCTGAGGTCGACGGCGACCGGCTGCCACCGCGCCCAGGTCCTGTCAGGTCGATGATCGCGTTCCTGCGTAACACCTGGCGCGGCCTCACCAGCATGCGAACGGCCCTCATCCTGCTGTTCCTGCTGGCGCTGGCCAGCCTGCCCGGCGCGTTGCTGCCGCAGTGGGCGTTGAACACCGACAAGACCTCGGCATACATTGCGGCGCACCCGTTCTGGGGTCCGCTGCTGAACA
>JALYXB010000017.1 GCA_030947305.1 Actinomycetota bacterium
CTACCTGCACCGGCATTTGGCGGCGGTTCTGGATGCCAGGGACGCGGGGGCCAACGTGATCGGATACTTTGTCTGGTCGTTGCTGGACAACTTCGAATGGTCGTACGGCTACTCGAAGCGCTTCGGCATCACGTACGTGGATTACCAGACGCAGCAACGCATTCCGAAGGATTCGTCCCGCTGGTATGGCGAGCTGCTGCACAGCCGGCAGCTGCCGGCGTTGCCGTGACCCGCGCCGGCCGGATCAGCGCACCAATGCGCTCAAGTAGCTGTCGCGGGCGGTGATCAGGATCTGTGGCCACACTCCGAGCAGTGCCCCGCACCCCGGGACCGGTGCAACCGTCCAACTCGGGCGCGCGGCCGCGATCTCGGTGATTCTGGATACCTCCGTCGCCGGTTCGTCCTTGCCATGCCAGTAGCTCACCGGGACCCTACTGGACCATTCGTGCACCCACGCAGGCGTCGCACCATGGGCCGGGAAAGCGGATTCGTCGCGGGTCAACGCCACGTCGGCTGCCACCGCGGCCCGAAAGTCGGCGTCGCGCCAACGGTTTCCGAGCGCGATCTCCGCGACGCTGTCCAGACGTTGCCGAGCCCTCTCCCAGGTGCGTTCGTCCCGCAGGCTGTGCCGGCCGGCAGCGCGATGCCACGCGTCGAGCGGGCCGTGCCACTGCGGAGCATTCCGCTTGGCCAGTGGATTGTGCCAGCGGTCATCCTGAAGCGCGGTTGTCGTCCGCATCGAGATGGCCGAGACGGAGCTGACCATCGACGGCCACTTGTCGGTGAGCGCCAGCGCCGCGTCGGCACCGAAGCCGATGCCGACCAGCACCACCCGTCCGACGGCAAGGGTCTGCACTACGTGCGCAAGATCGTCGGCGGGGTCGTCGACGCCGCGCAACGGGTCGGACGCACCGGTGCCTGGACGGTCCAGGGCGATCAGCCGCACCCCGTCCGGGCACGCCGAATCGTGTAACAGCCATTCCGGTGCCAGCCGGGACGACCGGAGGTCGGGGATCAACACGCAGGGCACGCCGCGCGGGCTGCCGTACTCGCGCCAGGCGAGCGTTCTGCCATCCGGCAGCCTGGTGCCCGAATAGCTCGACGGGTTGGCGACTGAGACCAGCGGCTCATCGTCGTCGTAAAAGCCCACCCCGCGGGTCGTGATTACAGCTACAGACATGACACCCTCGTTTGGACACAGCATGTCGATGAGCGGCTCGGCTCCCCGAGTGGGCCGACGTCACCGGAACTCTTGTACCTATAGATGTCTATATAGAGCTATTCGGTAGCGTCGGCTCACGGACATTTACCGTTCCGTGATGTTGCCGTGCAGAATCTGGGTCTGCTAAAGCGTCGCAGCGACGATCAGTGCACTGACAGTCACTCGAACAGGGTGTCCGGATCAATAATTCGGCCGCAGCACCTACGCCAGTTCACCAACTATTCCCGCCGTAGTTGGCTCATCGTCACCTCGGTCGAGATGGTGACGGACCGGGTGAATCTTTCGGGTCAAATTCTGTTCGGGCGAGCCATTTGGGCGACTGTTGGTCCAGTCGTTGCCGGACGTTCAGCTGTGGTCGGCAGCGGCGTTACGCTGATCGCGCCAACGGATGGCCTCGGCCAACGTGTCGAGGTTGTAGTCGGGTCCGGACACGCCCACCGTCAACAGCGTGAAGCCATCGTCGGCGAGTGCCTGCGCCGTCGCCTGGTCCAGGCTCGGCAGCGCGGTGGAGAACTCGATCTCGGCAATGTCCCGTCCCACCGCTGCGCAGTGTTCGGCCAGGATGCCCGACTTGCGGTGCAGGGTTGCCGCATCGCCGAAGGCATGCCAAATGTCTGCGTACTGAGCGACGTAGCGCAGGGTCTTGCGCTCTCCGCCCCCGCCGATGAGCACCGGGATCTTCCGGATCGGCGGTGGGTTGAGCTTGGCCATCCGGTCGGCGATCCGCGGCAGGTACTCGCCGAGCAGCTTGAGTCGACTGCCCGGGGTGCCGAAGTCGTAGCCGTACTCGTCATAGTCCTTTTCGAACCAGCCGGCACCGATGCCCAGAATGAGCCTGCCGCCGGAGATGTGGTCGACCGTCCGTGCCATGTCGGCGAGCAGATCGGGGTTGCGGTAGCCACCGCCGCTCACCAAGGCGCCCAGTTCGACCCGTTCGGTCTGCTCGGCCCAGGCGCCGAGCATCGTCCAGCATTCGAAGTGAGGGCCGCCCGGCTCGCCGTTCAGCGGGTAGAAGTGGTCCCAGTTGAAGGCCACGTCGACGCCGAGCTCTTCCGCGCGCTGCACGGCATCGCTAATCGCCGAATACCTCGCGTGCTGGGGTTGGAGCTGGACGCCGATGCGAACCGGTCTTGACACGGGTGCTCCCTGAGGGCGGAATCGATGCGGACATCGCTGCGGGTATCACTGCCTGCTGACGAGATCCATCGTGCCTTCCCGGTGAATGACCCGGACGGCCGGGGGTGCCGAGGAGCCTGCCCGATCGTCGCCACCCCGAACGGACGCCTGTGGAGTGACGGCGTCAGCGATTGCCCAGCTCGGCGAGCTGATAGGCGATCTTGTTCCGCACCAGCGGAACCCGGCTGACCACGGACAGCAGTGCATTTCTCACCAGCCTGGCCGGCCGGCTGGTCAGGGTTGCCAACCTGGTGGTCCGATCAGTGAAGCTGACGACGGCCTCGGCAATGGGTCGACGGATCTGCTGATAATGGTCAAGCACCGTATCGTCGCCGCCCGCTATGGCGGTGGTCAGCAACCCGGCGAGGGCGACCGCGTCCTGGATGCCGGTATTCATCCCCTGGCCGCCCGCGGGGCTGTGCACGTGTGCCGCGTCGCCGGCCAGCAACACCCGGTCGGCCCGGTACCGCTCGGCGAGCCGGTGATGCACCCGGAACCGCGAACTCCACACCACATCCGTCACCTCGATGGCGCCGCCGGGGCCCCGGCTGCGCAGGACCGACTGGATGTCGGCAGCATCCGGGTCTGCGGGCGCCTGCGCAACGGTGGCCACCACTCGGAACCTGTTGCCGGGCAACGGTGCTACCACTGTCACTCCCTCGGGCGAGAGGTGCAGCGACACCTCATCTCGCGGCAGCGGCCAACTCATCCTGACGTCCGCCAGCACAAACGACTCGGCGTAGGCGGCGCCGGTAAATCCGATGCCGACCTGCTCCCTGACGACGCTGTGCATGCCGTCCGCCCCGATCACATAGCCGGCCCGGATCCGATGCTTCGTGCCGGCGGCATCGGTCGCCGCGACCAGCACGCCGTCGGCCTCGGCCGTCAGCTCAACCACCGTGAAGGGACGCAGCACGTCGCCGCCCAACCCTCGCAACTTGTCGAGCAGCACTGCCTCCGTGACGTCTTGCGGCACCATCAGGGTGAACGGGAACCGGCTCGGCAGGCCGCCGAAGTCGATGGTTGCCAGCGTGTGGGCGCCGTCGCGAATGCTGAATCGCGGTACCACGATGCCGCGGGACAGCAGCTCCGCTGTTACCCCGAGTTCGTCGAGCACCTCCAAGGTCCGTGCGTGCACGACGGCCGCCCGCGACGTGTTGGCACTCTCCGCCTGCTGATCGAGAACCAGGTGATCGATCCCCGCCGCCGCCAGGGTGACGGCTGCCGCCAGACCGGCCGGCCCGGCTCCGACGATCAGGACCGTGGTGTCGGTCGGCAGATCGGTATGGGTGGTGGGCACGTTCACGGCGGAGCTCCCTAGTCAACAAACGTTGGCCAACGTCTGTTGATGACAGTAGGACACCCGATGCGGTTAAGTCAACAGAGGTTGGCCTACACTTGTTGGCATGACAGCCGCAGGGAGCCAGCGAGGGTTGAAACGTTCGGACGTCACCAAGGCGACGATCCTGGACGCGGCCCGCAAACGGTTCGCGGTCGACGGGTTCCAGCGGGCGACGATCAGGGCCATCGCGACCGACGCGTCAATCGACCCGGCGATGGTGATGCGCTACTACCTGAACAAGGAGGGTCTGTTCGCCGCAGCGGTCGACGTCGACCTCGGTCTTCCTGATCTGGAGGCCACCGACGAGGGCGGTCTCGGTGAGTTGCTGATGCGGCATGTGCTGACCGTCTGGGAACACCCGCCCGGCAACGAGTTGCTGCTGACGCTGCTGCGATCCTCGCTGACCGACGCCGACTCCGCGGATCGTCTCAGGGATGTCTTCGCTCGCCAGGTGACGCCGCTGGTGATGCGCATCGGCGATCCCCTTGACGCACCCCGCAGGGCAGGCCTGATCGCCAGCCAGGTCCTTGGCCTTGCGCTGTGTCGGCACGTGCTGAAGCTGCCACCCGTCGTGGCCATGTCCGAACAACAGCTGCTCGCCGAGATCGCGCCGACGCTACAGCGGTACCTGACGTCCTCGCCCTCCGGCTGACGGTCAGCGGGCGGCCGCCCGGCCGGCCGTCCGTCCGGAGAACAGGCAGCCGCCGAGGAAAGTGCCCTCCAGCGCCCGGTAGCCATGCACCCCGCCGCCGCCGAATCCGGCTGCCTCGCCGGCCGCATACAGCCCACCGACCGGCGCACCGTCGACGCCGAGCACCTGGCAGGACAGGTTGGTCTCCAGTCCCCCCAACGTCTTTCGGGTCAGGATGTGCAGCCGAACGGCGATCAGTGGGCCGGACTTCGGATCCAGCAGTTCGCAGTCGTCGGCGATCCGCATCAGCCGATCACCGAGGAAGCGGCGGGCAGCGGCCGTCGCGGTCACCTGCGGGTCCTTGCCCAGCTTCGAGCGCACCTGCAGATCTCGTTGCTGCACCAGCTGAGTCAGGGCCGAGGCGTCGATCAGCTCGTTGCCGGTGAGCGCGTTCATCTTCGCCACCAGCTCCGGCAACGTGTCGGCGATCAGGAAGTCGACCCCCTGATCCAGAAAGGCCTGCACCGCCGGCGTCGGGCCGGAGGCCAGCCCTCTTTTCACCAACTGACGTACCGACTTGCCGGTGAGATCGGGATTCTGCTCGGAACCGGACAGCGCGAATTCCGGTCCGAGGATGCTGCGGTTGAGCAGGAACCAGCTGTAGTCGTACCCGGTTGCGGTGATATGCCGCAGTGCGCCGATGGCGTCGAAACCGGGAAACAGAGGCGGTGGCAACCTTTTTCCAGTGGCATCGAGCCACAGTGACGTCGGTCCGGGCAGGATCCTGATGCCGTGCGCCGTCCACACCGGCGCGAAGTTGACGATGCCCTCCGGGTAATGCCACATCCGGTCGGAGTTGATCAGTCGGCCGCCGGCCGCCGCGGTGATCCCGAGCATCAGGCCGTCGGTCGAGTCCGGGACTCCGGACATCAAGTGCTGCGGAGGCTGCCCGTAGTCGGCCGGCCAGTTGGCCCGCACCAGATCGTGGTTGGCGCCGATACCTCCGGAGGCAACGATCGTCACTGCAGCGCGAATAGTGAACTCTCCCAGCACTTCTCGGCCAGATGGCACGCCGCGTTCGACGGTTGACGGCTGTAGGATCTCGCCACGCGCGCCCGTCACCCCGTTGCCATCGGTGGTCAGCGCGGTGACCCGGTGACGGAACCTCAATGAGATCCGGCCGGTCCCCAGGTGCTCGTTGACCCGCCTGACGAACGGCGTCACCACTGCGGGACCGGTACCCCAGGTGACGTGGAACCGCGGCACCGTGTTGCCGTGCCCACCGGCCGGATACCCACCGCGCTCGGCCCACTGCACGATGGGGAACAACGAGATGCCCTGCTGCTTGATCCAGGGCCGCATCTCGCCGGCGGCGAAGTCGACGAACGCCAGTGCCCATTGCTCCGGCCAGTAGTCCTCCGGCCGGTCGAAGGCTGCCGCGCCGAGCCAGTCGGCGAGGGCAAGCTCGGCGGAATCCTTGATGCCCATCCGGCGCTGCTCCGGCGAATCGATGAGGAATAGTCCGCCCAAGGACCAATAGGCCTGGCCACCGAGCGAGGCGCCCGGCTCCTGGTCGACGATGGTGACCCACTTGCCGGCGTCGGCGGCTTCGGCCGCGGCAACGAGTCCCGACAGACCGGCCCCGATCACCAAAATGTCCGTAGTCGGCTGCGGACCGAAGGCCCGGTCGGTGTCGGTCGTCGTCATCGGTTGCCTCCGGGTGGATGGTGCCGGCCGATCGGCCCTGGTCGGTCTGCACCATCACCGTAACTGGCCGGCTTTGCCGTCACTCTTAGTACTGAGTACAGCTATTCCGGCCTCGCTTGAGAATGCGCCGAGGGCGCCACTCGCCATGAGTGACGCCCTCGGTGATGTGTCTGGGGTCCGGTTAGACCGGGGTGACAGCGGTGGCCTGCGGGCCCTTATTGCCCTGAGTCACCGTGTACTCCACACGCTGGTTTTCCTCCAGCGAGCGATACCCGTTGGACTGAATCTCCGAGTAGTGGACGAAAACGTCCGGGCCGTTGTCATCTGGGGTGATGAATCCGTAACCCTTCTCGGCGTTGAACCACTTGACGGTTCCCTGTGCCATGCAACTTCTCCAAATGCTGGTGAGGCAGGTCCCGGCGGATGCAGGACCCGGGTCCGCCAACCTCAAACGACTTCTCAGGGAACCGAGACCCGCTGGACATCGACGCTCTCCCGACCTACGGGAGATTGACCACGGCAGAGTGTCGCATGGATCACGCCGTGGGCGCCAGCTGGGTCGGTTCACCTCCGATGCGCAGCTGCCTACGACGTGACCCTGGCCGAGCGAGCCCGCCCGCGGAACGGCAGGGGCTAATGCAGCATGCGGTGCAGGAATTTCTGGGTGCGGGGGTCGGCGGGTTCGTCCAGGAGTTGAGCGGGCGGGCCGGCTTCGGCGATGCTGCCGTCGGCCAGGAACACCACCTGGTCGGCGACCTGCCTGGCAAAGCCCATCTCGTGGGTGGCGACCAGCATCGTCATGCCCTCCTGTTTCAACTCGCGCAGCAACTCGAGCACCTCGCCCACCAGCTCGGGGTCAAGGGCCGAGGTCACCTCGTCGAACAGCATCAGCACCGGCTTGTTCACCAGCGCCCTGGCGATGGCCACCCGCTGCTGCTGGCCGCCGGACAGCTCGTCCGGGCGCGCCAAGGCCTTGTCGGCCAGCCCCACCCTGTCCAGCATCTGCCGTGCCTGCTGCTCGGCAACGGTGCGCGGTACCCCGTGTACCCGCCGGGGCGCCAGCGTGATGTTGTCCAAGACGGTCATATGCGGGAACAGGTTGAACGACTGGAAGACGATGCCCACCTGGGTACGAACGGCGTCCGCCTTCACCCGCGGATCGGTGATGTCCCTTCCCTGCAACAGGATCGTGCCGTCGTCGACCACCTCCAGCAGATTGATGCAGCGCAACAATGTCGACTTCCCCGAGCCTGAGGCGCCGATCAGCACCAGGCACTGGTGTTCGCCGACCGACAATGTCAGGTCACGCAGGATCACCTGCTCGCCGTAGGCCTTGCGAACGCCCGAGATCTCCAGCAGCACAGCGGTGTCCGGCTCCCCGGCCTTGTCGAGGGTGATCACACCATCCCCCCGGCGCCGACCCAGCCCTGTCGCCGCGCCACCCAGTCGTTGAACCTGGTGAGCGGGACCGTGACGGCGACGAACAGCAACCCGGCCACTACGTATGGGGTGTAGTTGAAGGACTGAGCCGTATCGATCTGGGCGTTGAGCACCGCGTCGTAGACGACGCCCAGCACCGAGATCAGCCCGGTGTCCTTCATCAGCGAGATTACATCGTTGAGCAGGGCCGGCATCACCCTGCGGACCGCCTGCGGCAGCACCACGAACCGCATCGTCTTGCCATGGCTCAACCCCAACGAACGGGACGCCGCCCGCTGCGATGGGTGCACGGACTCGATGCCGGCCCTAAGTACCTCGGCGACGTAGGCGCCGTAGCTCAACGTCAGCCCGACGCAGCCCCAGAACAGGGCCGAGTTCGGTAGCCAACTCAGCTTCAGCGATGGCATGCCGAAGCCGAGCAACAGCAGGATCAAGATCTGCGGGAGCCCACGGAACAGGTCCGTGTAGACGATCGCCAAGGCGCGCAACGGGAACCAGACGGGACCGCGCAAGGTCCGCAGCAATGCGACGACCAGCGCGACCAGCAGGATGCAGATCTCGCAGACCACCGCCAGCCGGATGTTCAGCCAGATCCCAGACGCGATGTCCGGAAACACTTGCCAGCCGTAGCCGACGTCGAAGAAGGTAGACCTGAACCTGTCCCAGCCAGGGGTGCGCACCAGCACCAGAACGCTCACGCCGACCACCACCACGGTGGAGGTGACGGCGATCGCGATAGACCGATTCTTCTGCGAGCGGCGGTACGCCATCCGGCGCAGCTGGACCGGCGACGGCGTCCAACTGTCGGTCGAGGCGGGATGCGGCGGCGCCGCTGGACCTTGTTCGGTCACTTCAGGACGGGTGCGTTGCCCTTGCCGCCCAACCACTTGGTGGTCAGTGTGGCCAGAGTCCCGTTGGCCCGCAACGCATCCACGGCCTTGGTGACGCAGTCCGTCATCGGCGAACCCTTGGCCAGCAACAGCCCGAACTGCTCCTTCGAGTTGGCAGTGTTGGGCAGTTGCCCGACCATCACGCCACCCTTGAGCTCGGCGCCGACCAGCTCGAAGGCCGTCGGTAGATCCACCACCAGGCCGTCCACCTGGCCGTTCTGCAATGCCTGGGTGGCCAGCGAATTGTCCTTGAAGACGTTCGGCCTGCTCTTGGGCTTGATGACGTGGTTCACCGCATCCAGGCTGGTGGTGCCGTTCATCGCGCCGAGATTGGCGCTCTTCAGGGCGGCGATGCTGGTAGCGCCCGCGATCGGCGAACCCTTGACGGAGACCAGCGCCTGGGCGATGTCGTAGTAGCCGGAGCTGAAGTCGACAACCTTCTTGCGGGCGTCCGTGATGGAGAACTGGTTGATGTCGAAGTCCCAACCCGCCTGTTTGGCGATGGCTTCGTCGAATCCGACACGGGTCCAGCTGACCTGATCCTTGGTGTAGCCGAGTTCGCCGGCCACCGCATAGGCGACCGCAGATTCGAAGCCCTTGCCGTTGGTCGGGTCGTTGTTGACCATCCACGGCTCGTACGCCGGTTGCGAGGTGGCGATGGTGAGCTTGTGGGCGGCCGTCGACTTCAGCTGATCTGGGACACAAGCGCCGCCCAGGGCGGCGGTCTTTGCCGAACCGGAAGTGGCAGTTCCGGACGAGGCAGCTCCGGACGAGGCAGCTCCGGAAGACGCAGTTCCGGAAGACGCAGCTTCGGAAGACGCAGCTTCGGAAGACGCAGCTCCGGACGACGCAGCGCCAGAAGACGCAGCCTCGGAAGAGGTGGCCGGCGTGGGGGTTGCCGACGACGTACCGGCGGGCGCTGCGCTGGCCGCCGGCGCAGTCGATGCCCGCGATCCGGCGGATGGCGCGCTGGACCCGCAGGCCACGACCGTCAGCATGGCTCCGCCGATGGCCAGTGCGGAGATTGCCCTACGCGACATGCGCTGCGGTACCTGATGAAGCAGTGCCATTGTGACTCCCGGGCGAGTGAAGGGGCAGGGCTCGAACCTACGCGGGCTCGGTATGGAGCAGGAACACTGACAGGCGCAATAGCCTCACGATCGTGCCGCCGGGGAAATCATACGAAGAAACCGCAGCTGAGAAGTCGGCGACCGGGCAATACGCCCCAGCGGTAGCCGCAGGTCTGGTCGAGAACGTTTCGCGGCGGGTTGGTCCCGCCGGCTGTGTCACGATCATGCAATGGACGACGAGCGCGATCGACCGAGCACCGGGCCGTTGGCCGACGTGCGCAAGAGCCGCGCGCTGATTCCGGGCAATAGCTACCCCGATCCCGTCGCCGCTCGTAGTTCAGCGCCGCGACCCGATCGATCACCACAGCCCGAGCAACGGGAGCTCGACACCGCCAGGGATTCGGCCCGCGCCGACAACGGTGATGTCCGGCGCTCGGGTCTGCGGGAAACGCTCAGCCTGCTGGTGACCAAGGTGACGGCGGCCGAACGGGCGATGCGGGCGGCCGAAGAGACGGCGGAGGCCACCAACCGGGCGGCGGCGGCGGCGGAGGAGCGGGCTGAGGAGCGGGTTTTCGCGCCGTTCAAGGCAGGGTTCTTCGCCGGGGCCGGCCTGCTGCTCGCCTACATCACCTACCTGTCGCTGGACACCATCCGGTCGACGCTGATCGTGATCGCGGTCGCCGCCCTGCTCTCCATCGGGCTCGACCCTGCGGTCCGATTCTTCGAACGGCGCGGGCTTCGCAGGGGAGCGGCGGTGGCGGTCGTCTTCGTGGCCCTGCTGCTGGTGATCGCCGCTGCCATTTTCGCGATCATCCCGCCGATCGTGCAGCAGCTCACCACCTTCATCGACAACCTGCCGCGCACGCTGCAGGACCTGCAGAACAATCCGACGATCAAAGGGTTGGACGACAAGTTCGGGCTGATCAAGAAGATCCAGAATTCCAAGTTCGTCGGCGGCATCGAAAGTGGTGCGGCATCGGGGATTTTCACTGTCGCCGGGGTGATCTTCGACCTATTCGTTGTGCTGATCCTGACGCTGTATTTCCTGGCGGGCTTCCCGAAGATCAAGTCGGCCGGCTATCGGCTGGCGCCGGCATCGCAGCGGCTGCGGGTCACCGACCTCGGCGACAAGATCCTCAAGCAGATGGGCGGCTACCTGTCAGGCGCGACGCTCATCGCGCTGCAGGCAGGGCTGGTGGCCGGGCTGTTCGCCACCATCGTCGGGCTGCCGTATCCGTGGGCGATTGCATTGGCAGCATCACTTTTCGACTTCGTGCCGGTAGTGGGCCCGATCATCGTCGGTGTCTCGATGACGCTGCTCGGCTTCACCGAATCCCTCACCGTCGGCGTCGTCGCCGGTGTCTTCTACCTGTGCCAGCATCTGTTCGAGGCGTACTGGCTATACCCGAGGGTGATGCGCCGCACCGTGCACATCTCCTCCGGCGCGGTGATCGTGGCCATCCTGGTCGGCGGCGCGTTGCTCGGCGTCACCGGGGCGATCCTGGCGGTGCCGGTCGCCGCCGCCGTGCAGTTGATCGTCCGCGAAGTTGTCATGCCGGTGCAGGAGCGCAAGTAGCCCGTGGACGCCGAACGCCGCGCCGTTGTCACCGGCGCAAACACCGGGCTGGGATTGGCCGCTGCCACTTCGCTGGCAGCAGCGGGTTGGTCCGTTACCTTCGCCGTGCGCAATACCGCGAAGGGCGAGGCCGCAGCCGCAACGTTGCGTTGCGTGCTGCCGACGGCGGCCGTCGCGGTGCGCCACCTCGACCTGGCAGACCTTGACAGCGTCAAAGCTTTCGCCGCCGGCTGGGAGGGCCCACTGCAGCTGTTGATGAACAACGCCGGAATGATGCTGGTGCCCCATCGCGCCTTCACCATCGAGGGTTTCGAAGAGCAAATGGGCGTCAACCACCTCGGTCACTACCTACTGACCGCCTTGCTGCTGCCCGCCCTGACCAGCGGCTCGGGCCGGGTGGTGACGGTCTCGTCGATAGCCCATCACACCGCCAGGAAGCTGGATCGTGGCCTCGGGCTGACAGGGACCTATACCCCGATGGGTGGCTACGGCCAATCAAAATTGGCGGTGCTGATGTTCGCGCTCGAGCTGGACAGGCGGTTGCGTCGCGACCGGATAGGCGTGACATCCGTTGCAGCGCATCCAGGCTTGTCGGCGACCACGCTCACGGCCCCCGGCGATCGGGGTGACGCTCCGTCGGCCTTCATCTGGGCGTCGCGGAAGGCGACCCAGCTGGTGGGCAGCCCGGCCGAGCACGGAGCCAGATCACAGTTATACGCAGCGACCGCACCCGATCTGGCCGGCGGCAGCTTCTACGGCCCCAGGTTCGGCATCTACGGCAAGCCACACCGCGCGGCGCCGTCCAAGGCGGCCAGAAATATCGACGACGCCCGCTGGCTGTTCGATGCCAGCGCCGAGCTGACCGGCGCGGTGCTGCTCGGCTGAGCTCGGTCAGCGGTGAGACCCCGCGGGCGGCGGGCGGGGCAGGCCCACCTCGCGGCGCGCCACGTCAGTCCTGCTCGGCCGGCCGCCGCAGGATCACTACCACCGCACCGATCACCAGCAGGACGGCTACGCCGATACCGACCCACAGCCAGATCCCGATGCCGGCCGACCCGGAGCCGGCAGCAGCCGAGCTGGCACCGTCACCGGCAGGAGCAGCGCTCCCGGTCACCGTTCCCGCTGCCCCAGCGGCCAGCGTGTAGCTGATCTCGCCGCTCACCCGGTGACCGTCGGCCGAGACCACGCGCCAGCCGGCGGTGTACCTGCCGGCCGGCCCGGCACCGGTCACCGCGATCCAGACCACGTCGCCGGCCACCGTCGGTGCCCCCGAGCTGAACCTGTTGCCGTTCGGCCCAGTCACCGTGAGCACCGGCTGAAAGTCCTGCACCGGCTGGTCGAAGGTGAGAGTGATGGTGCTCGGCGCCGTCGACAAGGTGCTGCCGTCCGCGGGGTTCGATCCCCTCAGCACGTCGTGCGCCGAGGCCGGTAAGGCAAGGCCGACACCGGTCACTGCCGCCAGCACGATGGCGAGGACCGCGCCGATCAGCCGGGTCGACCGGCGCCGCGACACGCCTCTCACCCCGACAGTCCTGCCGGCTTGGTCTGCGCCGGCGGTGTCTGACGGTGCCGACGCCGGCTGAGCCCGACGGCCGAGACCAGCAGCGACAAGGCCGCGAGGATGACGCCGACCACGCCGAGGGTCCGCGCCGTGCCGTCGGAGGCGGACACCGCCGGGGCGGCCGCGGCGTCGGTGCCGGCCACCGTCAACGTCGGCGACGGGTGCTCCGATTCCTCGCCGCCGGCCGTCGCCGGGTCCACCCACCTCACCACGCTGCCGTCGTCGTAGGACTGGTCGGTCGGAAACGACAGCGCTGCGACGTCCGGCACCGGACCGACCTGCAGTTCGAAGTCGGCAAATGCCCCCGGCTCGATCTTGGTGCCGGAGTCGGCGGTGAACGTCACCGACGTGACCGGATCGGTCACCTCGAAGTTGCCCTCCTTGACCGGCGTCAGGAGATGGGTGGTGACGGCCTTCGCCGTCCAACCCGGGACATCTTTGTAGCGCACCGTTGCCAACGGCGTCTTGGTCGGCATGGTGATGCTGACGCCGACAGTGCCGGCCCTGGCAGATTCGTTGGGCACCCTGAAGGTGAGGACGACGAGCTCGGTGCCCTTGGCCGAGGCCGACGGATCGACCACGATATGGGCCGACGCCGCGCCGATCCCGACGGCCAGCCCGGCCGCGGCAAGCACACCGACAGCAAGTAGGCGGATAGCTTTCACGACACAGCTGCTTTCGGTTCGATAGCGGCGCCGTAGGGGTGCGGCGAACCGCGTCGACCCGCGGCGTGTGTCACTGCCTGACCTGTGGTGACGGGTTACTTGGGCACCAGGAATGCCATCAGGTCGGCGTCAATTTGATCCAACTCGCGCTGCACGGCGGACACCGTCGCGCGCCGTCGACCGGCCGGCATCGATGCGGAGGCGCGGACGGCCGCCGTCAGATCGGTGATCCGCCCGGTGGCAACATCGGCGAACCTGGCGACCTGTAGGTCGCCGGAGCGACGGG
>JALYXB010000034.1 GCA_030947305.1 Actinomycetota bacterium
AGCGCTGAACGACGACTACTTTGTCGAGCGCAAGCTCTACCCGAACGTCGATTTTTACACCGGCCTGATCTACAAGGCGATGGGCTTCCCGACCAAAATGTTCACCGTGTTGTTCGCCATCGGTCGGCTGCCGGGCTGGATCGCCCAATGGCGCGAGATGATCAACGACCCGGCGTCGAAGATCGGTCGGCCGCGTCAGGTGTACACCGGCTACACCGCCCGCGACTACGTTCCCAGCGACCAGCGCTAACTCCTGCCCCCGGTTCGCGGATCTGAGGGTGGTTGTCATCGGGACTTCGCGGACCTGAGGTTCGTGATGACCAGCTAATTCCCCGAGAATGACCGTGGCCCGCGAACCTCGGTATTCGCGGGCTCCAGGGTGGTTATGTGGTCGGCGCGTGCGACGAGGATCCTGAGAAACGGCCCCCAATACCCGGAATCCAGGCCCAGGAGCCCCACACTCGCACCTGGCGACCCAATCTCAGGATCTCTGGGTGGCATTCTTGCCGGGTTTGGTCAGTTGCAGCCTGGTCGGGCCGGTGCCGACACCTGGGCGTTCGCATTGTCGACCAGCACGGTGCGCAGCTCGGCAATATTGATGGCGGTGTTGTTGCGGGTCTCCAACACGGTGATGCCGCCCACAGTGGGAGGAGGTCAGGCGGGGTGCGGCGTCAAACCCCAAGAGGCGGACCAGGTTTCGCCGGGCGGCAGGGTGATCACGTCGATGCCGCTGCGGAGCGCGTTGGCGCCGCAGGTCATCGGCTCCACCGCAACCGCCAACCTGGTGTTCGGTCCGTGGCCGGGGAAATCCGGCGGCGTGTAGACCTGCACCCAGCCGAAGTCGAGGTCGGTCCACAACACCAGCGCCGAGCCGTCAGGCGCCGCGAGGAGATGCTCATGACGGCCGTTCGTCACCGCCAGGTCGGTCAGCGCGACGTCGCAGGTCACCTCGCCCAGCGGCCGGCCGTGCCGCAGGTCAGGTCCCTGCTCGCCGACCGGCGCGGTGCCCTGCGGGATCCACCTGTCGTCGATCGGCGCATGGGTGTCGGCGGCGATGGTCAGCGTGAGCTGCTCGACCGGCACGTCGCCGACTCGCAGGTAGGGATGGGCACCGACTCCGAAAGGGGCGGCATCGGCGCCGCGGTTCGTCACCGTGTGGGTGACGCGAAGCCCCACCCCGCCGTCGGCATCGTCGGCAAGCGCGTAGGTCACCGTGGTGTCGAGGTTGAACAGGTACCCGTGCTGCGGATAGACCGAAGCGGCAAGGGTGACGGACTCCGCCGACCGCTCGATCGCGGCATACCCGGTGTTGCGCAGCAGCCCGTGGATCGCCGTGTACCGGCCGACCTCGGTGATGTCGAGTTGCATCTCGGCGCCGTTCGGCGCCGTCCACTTGCCGTCCTCCACCCGGTTCGGCCACGGTGCCAACACGATGCCGCAGCCCATCGGCGGGGTCTGGTCGTCCGGCCAGGTCTCGGTGTAATGAACGTCGCCGACGCTGAACTCGCGCAGCACTGCGGCCACCTGCCCGACGACGGCCCCGGCCAGGCCAGCGTCGGTGTCGCGGTGGATCTCGAACTGTTTGCCGCTGGCCGGCCGAGGACCGGCCTGTGGTGTAGTCACCATCGGTCCGCTCGGCTCAGCGCACAAGACCGGAGAAGTGCGACAGCGCCCGCCCGAACTGCAGCAGCCGCTGCATCTGGGCGAGGCCGCCGTCGCCCAGCGACTTGGAAAACCGATAGGTCTCGACGAACTGGGTGGTGCGAGTCTCGTTCGCGTCGGACAGCTCCGTCGTCGACCGCTCCGGCGTCTGCGTCGACAGGTACAGCATGACGGCGTTCAGCGTGCGCGATCCGTCCCGCTCGGTGCGGAACCGCGTCCGCAGGCCCTGGTCCACCACCGCCGACAGCGGAATGGTGCGCACCGACGAGGAGAACATCAGCTGGTCGGGCTGGTCCTCGTCGGTCTCGTCGTCGCCGTGCCACAGGATCAACCGGCGCCCGTCGGTGACGGCGACCTCCTGCCACAACGACTCACCCCACGGCTGCGGCGACGCGACCCGCTCCAGGCTGCAGGCCTGCACCTGGCCGAGGTCGATGACGCCGGAGAGCGATTCCAATGCCACGTCGGCGTCCCGGATGTACGCCCGGACCCCCTCCTCAAGACGCTGGTAGGGCGCCCAGTCCTCGGGATTGTGCGGGTTCGTCATCGGTGGCGATCTCCTTGTCGACTCTGTCCGCACCTGGTCATCGGGCGCGGCTCTGCAGCGATGCATGTCCGAATGCTGCCAAGGGCAACGCTACGGGTTGGGCATCCGCCGACCCAACCGGATCAGTCGAAGCCGCCGGTTCGACTCGGCGCCGAGCGGTCGATGCCTGGCCGCCACCGCTGATCGGTCAGCACCAGCAGGACGATCACTGCGATCGGCAGCAGGTATCCGGGGACCGCCGACAGTCCGCCGACGTGTTCGGTGAGCCATGGAACGGCGACCACCAGCCCCCACCCGGCCAGCCCGATGATCGGCCAACGACGGCGGCGCACCAGCAGCTTTCGGCCGGCGAGCAGCACCGCCACACCGGTACCGGCGATCAGCAGCGGCCAGCCGACGAACACTGGCGCCGCGATGCCGATCCAGCCGCGAGTGTCCGAATCCCCGGTCTGCAGCCCGTAGCCGAGGCCGACGACCGTCAGCACCGTGCCGACCACTCCGACCAGCAGCAGATACAGGCCGTGAACGGCGGCCAGCCAGCCGGCCGCCGTCGCAGTGGCGGGCCGGCCGGTGTCGCCGAACCAGGCTCGCGCACCATTCATCTGTTTCCCCTCCCCGGAATCGCCCGAGTATGCGTCGGAACCGGGAGCGGTGCTGCCGTCATCCACAATGTGCTGGTCAGCGAAGTGCGCGGGTGGCCGAGCCGGTCAACCCTTGGCGTCCCTGGTGGAGTCGTACCGCCACAGCGAGGGGCCGATCGTCGCCGCCACCGCGGTGCCGACGATCACCAGCACTCCACCGCCGATCACCGCAACCCTGGTCGAGGTGGCCTCTGCCGCGAATCCATGGACCAGGTCGGCAACCCGTGGTCCACCGGCGACGACGACGGTGAACACACCCTGCATCCGGCCCCGCATCCGGTCCTCGATGGCGGTCTGCAGGATCGTCGAACGGAAGGTGGAACTGACCATGTCGGCCCAACCGCCAACCGCCAACCAGCCGACCGCCACCCAGATCACCGAGGTGGTACCGAACATCGCGACGGCTCCGCCCCACAGACAGATGGCCAGCACGATGGCCACCCCCTGGCGGTGGATCTTGCCGAGCCAGCCGCTGGTGAGCCCGCCGGCAAGCACACCGATAGCCATCGCCGCATTCAGCAGACCCAGCTGAGGGCCACCGCCGACGGGTCCACCGAAGGTGTACTCGGCCATCTGCGGGAACAGCGCCCGTGGCATGCCGAACACCATCGCGATGATGTCGACGGCGAACGTCATCAGGATCAGCGGCTGGGTGCGCAGAAAGCGCAAACCCTCCATCACGCTGGCCCGCTCGAGCAGCTGGGCAAGCGGCGGGATCGGCGGCAGCTTGAGGATCGGGTACAGCAGTAGTACCAGGGTGACGGCTTCGATGAAGTACAGCCACGGCAGCCCGAGCAGCGGGATCAACAACCCGGCCAGCAGCGGACCGCCGAGCACCGCGACCCCGAAGACGGTGAAGCCGAGGGCGTTGGCCGACGGCACCAGCGCGGCCGGCACGATCCTCGGGATGATCGCCGACCTGGTGGGCTGATTGACCGCAAAGAAGCCCTGCTGAAGTGCCAGCAGGATCATCACCACCACCGCCGAGTGGACGCCGACCAGCGCCGTCACCCACAAGCCCAGCGAGCTGACGGCCATCCCGGTCGAGGTGATCATCAGCAGCGTGCGGCGATCGTGGGTGTCCGCGATCGCTCCGCCCAGCAAGCCGAAAGCCACCAGCGGAACGAGGGCGACAAGGGAGGCGACCCCGACCGCCGCGCTGCTGTTGGTGATGTCGAAGATCTGCTGCTGCACAGCGACAGCGGTGAGCTGGGAACCGAAGGCCGAGGCCACCCCACCGAAGAACAGCCGCCGGTAGGGCGGGAACGCCAATGGCCGCAGATCCGGTCCGAACCGATTGCGTCGACCCAGCGGAACTGCAGATACCTGTTGCCCGGCTGCGGGTTCGGGCGCGGAGTTGCCGGGGCTCGGTGAGTGCGGATCCGGCGTCGCATCATCCGACGACGTCACGGCATCACTGTACGGACCACGCACACTTGTCGGTGGGCACCCCGCCAACCCCTGCGGCCGGATCCAGCAGGGGTGCCGAAACGAGCTGAACTCAGGGCGCCAGCCGCTCGATGATCCACCGCTCGGCGGTATCGGCCCGATAGCGCAATCGATCGTGTAACCGGGCCGCCCTGCCTTGCCAGAACTCAACGGTCTGCGGCACGATCCGCCAACCACCCCAATGCGGCGGGACCGGGATCTCGGCATCGCCGTCCGGTCCGCCGAACTGCTGCTCCACCGCCGCCTGCAGCGCATCCAGGGACGCCCGATCGGCGACGACGGTGGACTGCGGGCTGGCCCATGCACCCAGCTGCGACCCGCGCGGCCTGGTTCGCCAGTAGGCCAGAGTTGTTGCGGCGTCAACCTTTTCGACCGAGCCGTATACGTGCACTTGGCGGTACAGCGGCAACCAACTGAAGGTCGCCGATGCCCGCGGGTTGGCCGCTAGATCAGCACTCTTGGCCGAGCCGTAGTTCGTGTAGAAGGTGACCCCGAACCGATCGACCTGCTTGGCCAGCACATTGCGCGAGGCCGGGACACCCTCGAGGGATGCAGTAGCCAGCACCATGGCATTGGGCTCTTTCACGTTCTCGGTCACCGCGTCGGCGAGCCAGCGATCGAACTGCGTCCACCACTGCGCTGCCACGTCGGCCACATCGAACGGCAGACCGCCGTAGTCAATCCGCATGCCGGACAGGTCGGCTCTCGTCATCTGCCAGACGCTACGTCATACCGGTTGCGGAACACCGCAGAAGGCCGCTGCTGCCGCCGTCGGGCCGCACTGCTGGACGACGCAGATTCTGCTGCCATGGAAAGCAGGTTCGGTTGGGGTTCGAAGGGCTTTCCCGCGGGTGACCTTTTAGCGCCCTGCACTGGTGCCTCCGCTTCGCCAATCAGAAGCGGGCAGCCACCCACCCGCGCGGCGCCCGCCTGCCCCCGGGCAAATCCTCGATGGGAGACTGGACGCCGGCCCGACGACACGCGCCGGAAGTCCTGATACATCCCGTAGGAGCTCATCAAGATGACCAGCACCGCTGCAGCGATCGTCATCCCCGACGGGTTGAAACCGTCCGACGGCCGGTTCGGCTGTGGCCCGTCCAAGGTGCGGCCGGAGGCGCTGGCCGCGCTCGCCGCGTCCGGTTCGTCGGTGATGGGCACCTCACATCGGCAGGCCCCGGTGAAGGATTTGGTGCACCGGGTTCGGGGTGGGCTGTCATCGCTGTTCCTGTTGCCCGACGGCTACCAGGTGATCCTCGGAAACGGTGGCACCACAGCGTTCTGGGACGCGGCGGCCTTCGGACTCGTCCGGCATCGGGCCCAGCATCTGACCTTTGGCGAGTTCTCCAGCAAGTTCGCCGCCGTGACGAAGAACGCGCCGTTCCTCGGCGAACCGTCGGTAATCTCGACCGATGCCGGCGATGCACCCATCGCGGTGGCCGATGCGTCGGTGGATGCCTATGCCTGGGCGCACAACGAGACATCCACCGGTGTGGCGGTTCCCGTGCAGCGACCGACGGGGGCCGGTGACGACCAGCTGGTGCTGATCGATGCGACCTCCGGTGCCGGCGGACTGCCGGTTTCCCTCTCAGAGACCGACGTCTATTACTTTGCGCCGCAGAAGGTGTTCGGCTCGGACGGCGGTCTGTGGGCCGCCCTGGCGTCGCCGCGCGCAGTCGACCGAATCGCCGAGATCGCCGGATCCGGACGGTGGATACCTGAGTTCCTGTCGATCGCCACTGCGCTGGACAACTCGACGAAAGATCAGACGCTGAACACCCCGGCGGTGGCCACCCTGTTCCTGTTCGCCGAGCAGCTGGACTGGTTGAACTCCCAGGGTGGGCTGTCTTGGTCGACCGCCCGCACCGCCGATTCCTCGTCCCGGTTGTACCGCTGGGCCGAGTCGTCGGAGTTCGCCACCCCGTTCGTGGTCAAGCCGGAGTTGCGTTCTCAGGTGGTCGGCACTATCGACTTCGATGATGCAGTTGATGCGGCTGCGGTGGCGAAGACGTTGCGGGTCAACGGCATCGTCGATACCGAGCCCTATCGCAAGCTTGGGCGCAATCAACTGCGGGTGGGAATGTTCCCGGCCGTCGAGCCGGATGACGTCTCGGCTTTGACGCAGTGCATCGATTACGTGGTGGGCCGTCTCTAGGACGGTGGAGAAGCTGCCATCAGGCAGTAGCTTCTCTGGTGCTGCGCAGCCAGTCCTCGACCCCGGAGATGTGCACCAGCGCCCTTGCGTGGGCAAGCTCCGGGTCGTGGCTGGCGATGGCGTCGACGATGCCCTCGTGCTGGGCGATGGTCTGTGCCACCGCGTCCTCCTGGGTGAGACCGCGCCACACCCGTGCCCTACTGGTCGGCATCGCTATCGACTCGAGCATCGAGGCCAGCACCGAGTTCCCCGACCCAGCGGCAATCTGGCTGTGGAAGTCCAGGTCATTGGTGACCAGCTCGGTGACCTCCGTGCTGAGGGTGTCCCGCCCTGCCGTCTCCCGGAGCCGGACGATCGCCTCGTCGGACATCAGCCTGGCCGATTGGGCGGCTGCCGCCGGTTCCAGGATCCGGCGGACCGACAGGAAGTCGAGTACCGACGCGTCCTGGTGGAAGTCGATGAGAAACCCCATTGCATCCAGCAACACCTCCGGCTTGAGGCTGGAGACGTAGGTCCCGTCACCCTGCCGCACCTCAAGGATCCGGACCAGCGACAACGCCCGGACGGCTTCCCGCAACGAGTTTCGGGACAACCCGAGCTCGGCCGCCAGGTCCGGTTCGCGTGGCAGCCGTGAACCAGGGGTCAACCGGCCGGAGACGATCATTTCCTTGATCTTCTCGATCGCCGCGTCGGTGACAGCCATCGGTGCCTCCCTGTGGTGTCACATTCCTCCGATGTATCAACGGTAGTCGGGCCGCACTATCGGTGGCACGCTATGACGGTGGTGCCCTCGCCCAACCTGTCCCCGCCGCCGCGCGTCATCGATACCCACGTGCACGTATGGGACCTCTCCAACGGTCCCTCGCGGGTCGACTACCCGTGGCTAGGACCTCATCTGCCACTACTGAACCGCAGCTACCCACTGGCCGAGTTGGTCCCCGAGTTGGACCTGGCCGGCGTGGACGGGCTGGTGTTGATACAGGCCGCCGACTCGGTCGCGGAGACGGCCAAACTGCTCGGCGTCGCCGCCGACGCACCGCTGCCGACCAGGGTAGTGGGCTGGTTGCCGTTGGCCGACCCAGGCGCCACCACCCTTGCGCTGCAACGGTTCCGGGACAACCGAGTACTGACCGGTGTCCGTCACTTGATCCACGACGAGCCGGATCCGCAGTGGATGTTGCGGGCCGACGTTGCGCAGGGAATGGAGCTGATCGCCGAGGCTGAACTCTGCTTCGATGCCGTCGCCGAACGGCCCGACCTGATGGCCCAGATCCCCAGGGTCGCCGGCCGACATCCCGAGCTGACAATCGTCCTAGACCACCTCGGCAAGCCGCCGATCGCCGACGCCGGCTGGCAGCCGTGGGCCGATCTGCTGTCCGAGGCGGCAGCAGAGCCCAACGTGATCGGCAAGATCTCCGGCCTCGGCACCGCATCCGCGCCAGGCTGGACGCCTGACCATTGGCGGCGCTACGTCGACCATGCCATCGAGGCGTTCGGCCCCGATCGGCTGATGCTCGGAGGTGACTGGCCGGTTGCCCTGCAGGCCGGCAGTTACGCCGACACCTGGGCCGCCACCCTGGCGATGCTGGGCGGCCTCACCGAGTCCGGCCGTAACCGGGTGCTCGGCGAGACCGCCAGCCGCGTCTACCGCTTCTGAGTGCCCGCCTTGGCCGGGAGCCCAGCCGGGTGGAGGCCTACTTGTAGAGCAGCGGGGCGATCTTGGGGTCGGTGATGTTGGTCTTGTCGTACCAGTAGTAGCCGGTGTCGATGGTGGTCGGCAGGCCCTTGCACTTCAGCGCCAACATCGCCGCCGTCACCGTCTGCTCGCCGATGCCGATCGGGTTCTGAGTGATCGCCCCGGCCTCGAGACCGTCGGTGATCGCGGAGATCTGAGCCTGCCCGGAGTCGAATCCGACGATCTTGATCGACTTCTTGCCGCTCTCCTTGACACCCTGCACGACACCAGCCGCCGAACCCTCATTGGACCCGTAAATGCCGGCGATATCAGGGTTTCCGGCGATGATGCTCTTGGTGATGTCGGCCGACTTTGCCGGATCCCCGCCGCCGTACTGCGGCTCAAGGAGCTTGATGCCTGGTGCGTTCTTCTTCATCCACTCGATGAAACCGTTCCGACGCTCGAGGCCGGTCTGCGAGGTCTGGTCGTGAATCACCAGGCCGACGGTTCCCTTGTTGCCGACCAACTGGGCCATGTGCTTGGCGGCCTCGCCGGCCGCCGCCTTGTTGTCGGTGGCTGCGGTGGTCAACGGGATGTCCGATTGAACGCCTGAGTCGAAGGCGATCACCGGAATCTTGGCCGCCTGCACCTGCTTCAGGATCGGCTCGGCGGCCTTGGAATCCAGCGCGGCGAAGCCGACAGCATCGGGCTTCTTGGAGACGTCCGTCTTGAGCATATCCAGCTGCGGCTGGATATCCGCCTCGGTGGCAGGGCCGTCGAAGGTGATGGTGGCGCCGAGCTTCGAGGCTGCCTGGTCCGCGCCCTTCTTGACCGACTGCCAGAACTGCTGCTGGAAGCCCTTGGAGACGATCGCGATGTAGGGCTTGGTCTTTGTGGTCGGCGTGCAGCCCGGCTCGACATTCGTTCCGGTGACAGCGGTGGCGGCCGCCGCCGAACTGCCGGCACCTGAACTGGCCGCGGCCGAACTGCCCGCTGCCGAACTGCCTGCTGCCGAACCAACCGCGGCGCTACCGGCTGCCGAACTACCGCTGGCGGCGGCGGTGTTGCTGCCGGCCGCCGACGCCGCCGGGGCAGCAGCCGAGGAGGCGCCACCACCGCTGCTCGCAGTGTTGTCACTGGCCTTACTGCAGGAGGCGAGCACCATGGCCGACGCGGCGATCGCGACGATTGTGGTGCCCTTCCATCGTGTGTTGTTCATTGTCTGAACTCCCTTGTCCTTGACGGTTCTGGTGAGGTGGGGTGCCGAAAATGCTTCCGGCAAAGCCTTACCCGGCTGCTGTTGCCGAGCGTTTGCGGACCATGTCGACGTACACGGCTGCCATAATCACCACCCCGAGGATCACGTACTGCCACTCCTGCGGAACACCCATGACCTGCAGCCCGTTATTCAGCACGCCGATGATCAACGCGCCGATCACCGTGCCGACGATGGTGCCCTTGCCGCCGGCCAGCGATGTGCCGCCGATCACCACTGCCGCGATAGCCTGCAGTTCAAGGCCCTTGCCGGCCACCGGGCTGGCTCCGATCCTGGCGGCGGCGATCAATCCGGCCAGTGCGGTGAACAGCCCGGCAACGGTGTAGATGATGATCTTCCATTTCTTGACGTTGATTCCGGACAGCGCCGTGGCCTCCTCGTTGCTGCCGATGGCGAAGGTGTAGCGCCCGAACAGCGTGCGGTTCAAAAGGATCCAGGCGATCACGGCGGCGACAGCGAAGATCAGCACGGCGTTCGGGAATTTCGGTATCAGGGTGCCGCTGGACAGGTTCTGGAACGCCGGCAGGTTGTCGAAGTAGATGGAGGCGCCGTTGTCCGAGATCACCAGCGGTAAGCCCTGGGCGACCAGCATCATCGCCAGTGTCGCGATGAACGGCGGCATGCCGAGGATCGAGACGTTGAAGCCGTTGACGAAACCCAGGGCCGCGCCGACTACCAAGGTCAGCAACAGCCCGATACCCAACGGCAGATTCCAGGTTTCCAGGAAGGTGCCCGCCATCATCCCGGTCAACGCGACACCGAACCCGATGGACAGGTCGATGCCTCCGGTAATGATGACAAACGTGGTTCCAAGCGCCAGGATCCCGATCTGCACCGAGGACACCAACACGTTGTTGACGAGGTTGTCGTAGTTGAAGAACAGCTTGTTGGCGAAGGCGAAGAACGCCGTGATGATGATCAGCCCAGCGAACGCTGCCAGCTGTTGCAGCCGCATCTTCACGGTGTCGTTCATGCCACTGCGCTTGACCGTCGGAACTCGTGCGATCGATGTCATCGATCAGGCCTCCTTGCCAGGTTGCGGTGTGGTCTGTGAGCCTGCTGCGCCGGCGAGAAGTCCGAGTTCTGCTGCGTCATCGGGATTTTCGTCCGGCCGGAGGGTTGCCAGATGCATCACGCTCTCCGGATTTGCTCCCGAGGCGGGCAGCTCGCCGGTCACCCTGCCCTCGCTCATCACGATCACCCGATGCGACATCCGCAGCACCTCCGGGAGCTCTGATGAGATCATGATGATCGACTTGCCATTCTCGGCGAGAGCGTTGAGTAGTCCATAGATCTCTTCCTTGGCACCGACATCGATGCCGCGGGTGGGCTCGTCGAAGATCAACACATCGCAGTCCTTCAGCAGCCATCTCGCGATGACCACCTTCTGCTGGTTGCCGCCGGAGAGATTCTTGGTGATCTGCTGCACCGACGGCGTCTTGATCCGCAGTTGTTCGACGTACTCGCGGGATTTAGCCCTGGCCGGCCGATCCTTGATGAATCCCGCCGTGGTGAACCGCTCGGCCAGCGACGACAAAGAGATATTGCTGGTGACCGTCTGGTCCAGCAGCAACCCGAACTGCTTGCGATCCTCGGACAGATAGCCAATTCCGTACTTGGCTGCCTCGGCCGGATTGCGTGGGTCGATTCGCTTGCCGCGCAACATCACCGAGCCGGCCGATCGCTTGTCGGCACCAACAATGGCTCGTGCCACCTCGGTGCGTCCGGCACCCATCAGCCCTGCGAAGCCGAGAATCTCGCCTTCTTTGAGTTCGAAGCTCACGTCGGTGAGCAGCTCGGTCGTGGTGAGCCCCTGCACCGCAAGAATCACGTCGCGGTCGGACTGCACGTTCTCCGGCTCGGCGTCAACTTTCAACTCCCGACCGACCATCCGGGAGATGACGTCCGGCATCTTGGCTGTCGCGGTGTCGACGGTGTCGATGTACTCCCCGTCGCGGATGACGGTGATGCGCTGCGAGATCGCCTTGAGCTCGTCCATCTTGTGCGAGATGTAGATGACGCCGGTGTCCGGACTCACGAAGCGGCGGATCAACTCGTGCAGGGTAGCCACCTCGGCGTCGTTGAGCGCTGCCGTCGGTTCGTCCATGATCAGGATCTTGGCGTCATAGGACAGCGCCTTGGCGATCTCCACCATCTGCTGTTTTGCGACCGTCAGTGTCCCGACAAGGGCACGGGGGTTGAGCGGAAGCTCAAGGCGCCGCAACAACTCGCTGGCGCGGTTGTTCAGCGAGCGGTCATTGAGCAGGAAGCCGCCACTCGGCTGTTCCCTGCCGATGAAGATGTTTTCAGCGACCGTCAGGTCGGGCATCAGGTTGAACTCCTGATAGATGATCGCGATGCCCTTGGACTGTGCCTCCCGCGGGCCGCCGATATGCAGCTGCTCACCGTCGAGGAAGAACTCCCCGGCGTCGGGCGGGTAGACGCCGGACAGCAGCTTCATCAGCGTCGACTTGCCGGCACCGTTCTCCCCGACCAGCGCAAGTACCTCGCCGTGGCGCAGATTCAGGTGCATGTCGGTCAGGGCGCGGACGCCGGGGAATCCCTTGTCGACGCCCTTCGCCTCCAACAGGAATGGGCCGGAATCGACCTCCAGCGTTGCTGACTTCGTCGGTTCCGTCATCCGCGCCACCTCTCGTCAGGAGTCGCCAAGCCCTTACGCAGGATCGCATTGCCATAGGCCCGGCTCTCCCCGGATCGAACGATCACCGATGCCGTTCGCGCCACATCGTAGAACTCGAACCTGTCCAATTCCCGGACCGCCGGTGGCTCGGCGCGGTCCTTCTCAACCTCTGCGAGTCCCGCCGCATCCACCAGCTCGAACTGGACGGGGCGCCGCGTCCCATCCGGCGACTGCATGAGGTCCAGCGCGGGGGCCACATCCAACGGGAGAACCGCGCAGATGGCACGAACCACCTGCGGTGCAGAGACTCCGGGTAGCTCGACAACAGTCCCGCTGACCCTGGCGGCCGGGAAATGGGCGTCGGCAACGACGACCGAGTCCGAGTGGCCCATGGCGTCTAGCTGCGCCAGTAGCGCACCGGTGAGCAGTGCGGGAATCCCGTTCAGCATCGACAGCCTCCATCACAATGCGGTCCGTTGCTCACAGCCGCGGCGCCGCGGCTCTGGTCTATCACCCAGTCACCCGATCCGAAAGAGTCCGCCGGTATCGATTTCACGTCGTCCCCACCGGAACCGGTCGACGGTGGGCCAGTTCGGTCCAGAAGGCGTCCGGAACTGACGCCGTCATCCGGGCAGCGGTCTGTCTGATCTGTGCTGGATCGGCGGCTCCGGCCACCACGGAGCGGACCGCAGGATGCCGATGCCCGAATTGCAGTGCTGCCGTGGCAATGTCAATCCGGTGCCGGCGGCAGATGGCTACCAGGGCGGCATGACGGAGGCGGATCTCGGATGGCACCGGACCGTATTCGTAGCGCGCATCGGGGGAAAGGGTGTCGCGGGCCAGCAGTCCGGAATTGAACACCGAGGCCAGCACCACCCCGGTTGAGTGCCGCTCGCAGGCGGGCAGAATCCCTTCCTCGGCCGGCTGTTCCAGCAGGGTGTAACGGCCGGCCAGCATCAGCAGGTCGAGCGCTCCTGTGTCGACACTGGCTTGCAGCGCTAGGGTATTCATACTGCCGACACCGATCGCGGCAACCACACCTTCATCGCGCAGCGCGACCGCTGCCGGAATTCCGGTTGCCAACGCGGAGCTGAGCTCGAACCGCTCCGGGTCGTGCAGGTAGACGATGTCGACCCTGTCCATCCCGAGTCGCAGCAGCGATTCCTCCACCGAGCGGCGGATCCCCTCGGCCGTGAAGTCCCACTGGCGTCGTTGCGTCGCCGGCACCGCGAAGTCGTTGTGAAGGTCCAGTTCCGCTGCGCCATTGGGGTTCGGTATCAATCGTCGGCCGACCTTGGTGGACAGCACGAACTCCCCGCGTGGCTTGGTCCGCAGGAAGGTCCCCAGCCGGCGCTCGGACAATCCCAGTCCGTAATGCGGTGCGGTGTCGAAGTATCGGATGCCGGATTCCCAGGCCGCGTCCAGCACGGCATGGGCCTGCTCGTCGGACATCGGCCGATACAGATTGCCGATGTTGGCGGCGCCGTAGCCGAGCGCAGGCAGGTCAATCACCGGCATCTGCGCTCCAGCTGTACTGCTGGACCGAGCCGGCGAACATTTCCATTCCGGCCCCCGGCGCTTCGGGCGCCCGGTAGCGGCCGCCGCGCACCTCGGCCGGAGTGACGAAGTGCTCGTGCAGGTGGTCGACGTACTCGATCATCCGTCCGTCCATCGATTGCGACACCGCGACGTAGTCGAACATCGACAGGTGCTGCACCGCCTCGCACAACCCCACGCCGCCGGCATGCGGGCAGACAGGGACCCCAAACTTGGCTGCCAGCAACAGCATGGCGATGTTCTCATTGACACCTGCCACCCGGGTCGCGTCGATCTGTAGCACCTGCAGTGCCTTCGCCTGCAGGAATTGTTTGCACATCACCCTGTTGGCCATGTGCTCGCCGGTGGCGACCCTGATGGGCGCGATACCACGGGCGATGGCGGCATGTCCGAGCACGTCGTCCGGGTTGGTCGGCTCCTCCACCCAGGCCGGGTCGAACTCTGCCAGTGCACTGCTCCACTCGATCGCTTCGGCCACCTCCCAGCGCTGGTTGGCGTCGATGGCAATCCGCACCTCGGCACCCAGCACGTCCCTGGCGATGCGCATCCTGCGCTTGTCGTCATCGATGTTGGCGCCGACCTTGAGCTTGATCTGGTGGAAACCTTCCTCGACCGCCTCGGCGCACAGCCGGGCCAACTTCTCGTCGGAGTAACCCAGCCAACCGGGTGTCGTTGTGTAGGCAGGATAGCCGTTTCGCCGCAACGCTTCTACTCTGTTCATGCGACCCGGCTCGGCAGCTCGCAGGATCACCAGCGCCTCGTCGGCGGTCAGGGCATCGGTCAGATAGCGGAAGTCGATCAGCTCGACGATTTGCTCCGGACCGAGCTCGGACAGCAGCAGCCACAGCGGCTTGCCCGCTCGCTTGGCTTTGAGGTCCCACAGCGCATTCACCACCGCGCCGATCGCCATCTGCATGACGCCCTTCTCGGGTCCCAGCCAGCGCAGCTGCGAATCGTGCACCAGCTCGCGCCACAGTCCGCCGAGGTCGGCCAGCAGCGGCTCGACTTCCCGTCCCAACAGCCTCTCGGCCAGCGCCAGCACCGCCGTCAGCTGGATGTCGTTACCCCTGCCGATGGTGAAGACGAAGCCGTGGCCGGCCAGAGCATCGGACGAATCGGTGGAGATCCGCAGGTAGGCGGCCGAATAGTCGGGGTCGGGATTCATCGCGTCGGACCCGTCCAGCAGCGTCGACGTCGGGAAGCGCACGTCCGCTGTATCGACGGCGACGACGAAGCTCATCGGTGAGCACCCACTCCGGAGGCTGGCGACGGCGACCACTGACTAATCTCGCCCGGTCCCTCACGGTAATACATCCGATGTTTCGCCGTCAATGCCTCCCTACCCAGTGCATTCACCAGCGCAACCGGCGGTCCTCCCCCATCGGCCCGACCTCAGACATCAGATGACCCAGTGCCAGAATGAGTCCATCGCGCATCAGAATGAGTCCATCGCGCATCAGTGACATCGCGCATCAGTGACATCGTGCATCAGTGACATCGCGCATCAGTGACGGAGGCCGGCCGATGACGGACATCAGCACCACAGCAATCGATCCCGCCCATCCGCCGGATCGGGCCGGCGAGTTCGCCGGACTGGTGGCCGCGGTGACAGGCGGCGCCTCCGGCATCGGAGCGGCCATCGCCCGCCGACTGCTCGCCGGGGGTGCCCGCGTCGCAGTTCTGGATCGCGAACCGGACGGTGCGCCCGAGGGCACCGAGCCGATCCGCTGTGACGTGTCCGACGACGCATCCGTCACCGCCGCCGTCGCGGCCATAGTGGCCCGGTGCGGCCGGCTGGACATCCTGATCAACAACGCCGGCATCGGAGCCCAGGGCACGGTCGAGGACAACTCGGATGACGAGTGGCACCGAGTGTGGGACGTGAATGTCGTTGGCATGGTGCGGGTTTCGCGAGCGGCCCTGCCACACCTGCGAAAGTCGCCGGCCGCAGCAATCGTGAACACCGCATCCATCGCCGCCGCCGCCGGCCTGCCGCAACGGGCACTGTATAGCGCGTCCAAAGGCGCCGTGTTGGCCCTGACCAAGGCGATGGCCGCCGACCACCTTCGCGAAGGTATCAGGGTGAACGCAGTCAATCCGGGAACGGCCGACACCCCGTGGGTCGGCCGGCTGCTGGAATCGGCCAGCGATCCTGATGCCGAACGGGCCGCCTTGAACGCCAGGCAGCCGCACGGCCGGCTGGTATCGGCCGACGAGGTGGCCGGTGCCGTTGCCTACCTCGCCTCGCCGCTGTCCGGGTCGACCACCGGAGTCGGGCTTGCTGTGGACGGGGGCATGCAGGAACTCAGACTGCGGCCGCGGCAATAGTTCTACTTGACGCAGTAATCGATTTCCTGCACCCTCCTGTTGAGCGTTTATCGGAACCGACTGATCGCCGGGGTGCTCAGGACACCGGCCGGGCACCCGACAGGCAAGGAGCCGACATGACTAACGGGACCACTGCGTACGCACTTCCGAAGGCCCGTGAGGTTCCCAAAGCGGAACCAGGCGTCATCTATACCGTCGCCAATGGCGATCTCCGCCCGTCGGCCAACCTCACCTGTTGGCCCACTCAGCAGAAGCTGGAGGCCGACGTCACCGCCGCCGTTGCTGCACTTGGCGGCACCATCAGGCGCGGCCACCCGGTAGATGAGAACAAGGGACACGGGTTCATCGATAGTCAGCGGGCCGGGATCGAAGTGTTCAAGAAGATCCCGCCGGACGCACCATTGATCGTGGTCGACGCGGTGTGGCAGTACAGCCAGTTCGTTCTCGCCGGGTTGAAGTCGCACACCGGGCCGATCCTGTTGGTGGCCAACTGGGCCGGCGAATTCCCCGGGCTCGTCGGACTGTTGAACCTGGCTGGGTCACTGACAAAGGCGCAGGTCGAATACTCGGCACTGTGGAGTGAGGACTTCACCGACCAATGGGCGATCGACGGGCTTGCAACCTGGCTGCAGAGCGGCAAGCTGGAGCACGACATCAGCCATGTCCGCGACCTGCCCAAGCTCCCGGACTCGCCGGAAACTCAACTGGGACAAGCACTTGCCGATCAGCTGATGGCGGACAAGGCCATCATCGGGGTATTCGACGAGGGTTGCATGGGCATGTACAACGCGATCTTCGATGACGAACTGCTGAGCCCACTTGGCATCTACAAGGAGCGGTTGAGTCAGTCGGCACTCGTCGCCGAGATGGAGCGGGTGCCGGACGAGGATGCCGCCGCCATCCGAGAGTGGTTGGACGCCAAGGGTATGGACTTCCGCACCGGCAGCAATGAAAAGACCGAGCTCACCAATGCACAGCTGCACAGCCAATTCAAGATGTACATTGCCGCGCTGAGGATCGCCGACGACTACGGGCTGGACGCGGTGGGCATCCAGTACCAGCAAGGCCTCAAGGACACCGTGCCCGCCTCCGATCTGGCCGAGGGTCTGCTGAACAATGCAGACCGCCCGCCGGTATTCAGTCGGGATGGCCGCCGTGAGCTGTACGCGGGTGGTCCGCTGCCGCACTTCAACGAGGTCGACGAGGGGGTCGCGGTGGACTCGCTGGTGACCAACCGAATCTGGACGGCAATGGGGCTTGATCCGGCTACCACTTTGCACGACATCCGCTGGGGCGGGGCATCCGGTGGTGAGTTCGTCTGGGTGTTCGAGATCTCCGGATCGGTACCCGCCTCGCATAATGGCGGCTACCACAAGTCGTACTCGATGAGGCAGCCCCCGATGTTCTTCCCGCTCGGCGGAGGCACCCTGTCCGGCGTCTCCAAGGCCGGCGAGGTCGTCTGGTCAAGGGTGTTCATCATGGATGGTGGGTTGCACGTCGACCTGGGACGTGGCACCGCCGTCGAGCTGCCCGCCGAGGAGACCGAAGCGCGGCTCAAAGCAACCAATCCCGAATGGCCGATCATGAACATCGTGCTGCACGGCGTCGGCCGCGACCAGCTGATGGCCAGGCACAAGTCCAACCATGCCAACGTCGTCTACGCACCCGACGCCGACACCGCTGACAAGGCGCTGACGGCCAAGGCGGCGCTTTTCGACCGGCTCGGCGTCAAGGTCCATCTGGCCGGCGACGTCAAGCTCTGAGCAATCCGTTCGAAACGCCGGAACCCGCCAACCAACAGGTGGTCGACCAGCTCCGTGAAGCGGACGGTTTCAGTGATTCGCCACGCCCCCGACCGTTGCGAACCACTGAAAGCGTCCGGGTTGCCCGCTGGGGTCCGTCCGGCGCGCCTGAGCAGGCCGCACGCAGCGCATCGATAACCTGAAAAGACGATGACTCCTGGGAGGAGATCGCGCATGCGCGCACTCGAAGTATTGGGTCTGGCCGAAGACGGCGCCCACTTGGTGTGCCACGACTCGAGCACCGGCGAAGAATTTTCGGTGCCCGCCGACGAACGGCTGCGCGCGGCCGCCCGCGGCGATGTCACCCGCCTCGGCCAGTTGGAGATCGAGCTGGAGCCGCAGCTGCGCCCCCGCGAGATCCAGATGCGGATCAGAGCAGGTGCGTCGGTCGCCGAGGTGGCGGCGGCCGCAGGCACCAGCGCCACTCGGATCGAGCGGTTCGCCTACCCGGTGCTGATGGAGCGATCGACGATGGCCGAACTGTCGGCACGGGCCCGCCCGATCGGCGGCGCAGGACCGGCGGCAAGGTCCATCGGTGACGTGGTCGCCGACACCCTTGGCTCGCGCGGCCATACCGGCCCGATCGGTTGGGACGCCTTCAAGGACACCCGCGGTTGGGTCCTTGCGGTTCGTTGGAAAACCGGCCGCAGCGAGAACGTCGCCCTGTTCGACCTGCATCCCGGCCCCGAGGGTGGCACCGTCACACCGCGAGATGAAGCAGCAACCGATCTACTCGACCCGGCTCCCAAGCCACTGCGTACGGTCAGATCGATGAGCACCGCTGGCGCCGACCCGGACGCCGCCCCGCACATTCCGGACGTCCAACAGGAGCCAGAAATCCCGGCTCAGGAACAGGTCTCGCCGGCGATTAGCCACGATGAGCCGAAGCGGGCCGCCGAGCAACTCGTGGCCGATACCGTCGACGACGAGCGGTCGGGTGCGATGCCCGCACCGCACCTGGCAGAAGCGATCGCCAGAACAGGTACCGACCATGCCAGTGCCGGCTCACCTCGAGCCCACAAGAAGGCAGCGAAACCGGCCATGCCGAGTTGGGACGATGTTCTGCTGGGGAGCGGTCTGCGCCAACGCTGAGCTCCGGCCCCGGCAGCATGAAAACCATTACCCAACTGTCGGTTGCCACCCCTAGCCTTGACCTGTCATGACAAGTTCCGCCCCGCCCCTCACCTCTTTTACCGCTGCAGCCGGATCAGGACCGGAACATCGGCCGCCACCCCCTCCGCCTACCCCCTCGGTCCTCCGTTCGCTGAAGCGGCTCTATCCGTATGCCCGACCCGCGATGAAGTACCTCATCGCCTCCACTCTGCTGGCCGGGGTGGCGACGCTGTGCGGGTTGGCGTTCCCACTGGTGATCCAGCGAATCATCGACGGACCCATTGCGCACAAGAACATCTCGGGGCTGTGGGGGCCGGCAGTGCTGCTGCTGGTGTTCGGCCTCGGCGAGGCACTGTTGTTCAATGCCAGACGGCTGATCGCCGGCCGGCCCATCGTCCGGGTCGAGCAATCCATGCGGGACGCGCTGTACGAGAAGCTGCAGGCACTGCCGGTGTCCTTTCACGACAAGTGGCCGGCCGGCCAGCTGATCTCAAGGGCGGCCACGGATCTCGGCGTCATTCGCCGCTTCCTGGCCTTCGGCGGCGTCTTCCTGGTGGTGAACTCGCTCACCTTCGTCGTTGGCGTCGTTATCTTGATGACGCTGTCGGTGAGCCTTGGCCTGATCGTCGCCGCGCTAGCCATCCCGCTGGTGTTCCTGTCCTCGTTCTACGAGCGGCGTTATCAGGTACTCGCCCGCAGATCGCAGGACCAGTTCGGCGACCTCACCACCACGGTCGAAGAGTCGGTGCTGGGCATCAGGATCATCAAGGCCTTCGGCCGCAGCGCCCATCTCGGCAGCAGGTTCATCGACCAGGCCCTCGACCTGCGGACCACCGAGCTCAGTAAGGCCAAGGTGGTCTCGATGTTGTGGGCGGTGATCGTGATGCTGCCGGAGGTGGCACTCGGCATCTCGTTGATCTTCGGCATCCGGCAGGTGGCAAGCGGCTCGATGACGGCCGGCGAGCTGGTGGCGTTCTTCGGCGTTGCGATGGGGCTGAGCTGGCCCATCGATTCGATCGGCTGGCTGCTGGCGGTGGCCAACGACACGGCGGCCGCCACCGACCGCTTCTTCGAGGTGATGGATTCGCCGATCACCATCGCGTCGCCGGCGGCCCCGCAGGCGGTGTCCAGCAGGGCCGGACACCTGCGGTTCTCCGATGTGGGCTTCCGCTTCCAGGACACCGCAGCCGATACGGCGCCGGTGCTGTCGGGGCTCAACCTGGACATTGCCGCCGGCGAGACGGTGGCCGTGGTCGGCGCGACCGGTTCCGGCAAGACGACGCTGACGGCACTGGTCGAGCGACTCTACGACGTGACGGCAGGCTCGATCACCCTGGACGGTGTCGACCTGCGCGACTTCGAACTCTCCGATCTGCGGCAGCGAATCGGAATTGCCTTCGAGGAGCCGACACTGTTTTCCGCATCGGTGCGGGAGAACGTGCTGCTCGGGCTGCCGGACGGTACCGACGCCGACGTGCGGCTTGCGCTGCGGGTGGCCCAGGCCGGATTTGTCCACGACCTGCCCTGGGGCCTTGATACCAGGATCGGGGAGCAGGGCATGTCGCTGTCCGGCGGCCAGCGTCAACGGCTGGCCCTGGCGCGGGCGGTCGTCGGCCGGCCGTCGGTGCTGGTGCTCGACGACCCACTGTCCGCCCTGGACATCCACACCGAATCGCAGGTGGAGGCGGCGCTGCGGTCGGTGCTCGGGTCCACCACGGCGCTGGTGATCGCGCACCGGGCGTCCACCGTGATGCTGGCCGACAGGGTGGCACTGCTGTCCGGCGGCCGAATCACCGCGATCGGCAGCCACTCCGAGCTGATGGCAAGAGTGCCTGAATACAGCTATTTGCTGGCCAGTGAGGCCGACAGCACAAGTGCTGCGGCGGAAGGGATTTCCCGATGAGTGGGCAGGGCGCGCCGCCGGCACCGGACCAGGTTCCGAACGCCGACGACGGCTGGAGCACGGAGGACGACTCCTGGCGCGGTGTCGCCGCGGAGGACGAGGACGTCTCGGTCGAGGTCGGCGTCAAGCTGCAGGCGAGGTCTCGTCGACTACTAGGGAGCCTGCTGCGACCACACACCAAGCGGCTGCTGGTGATGGCGGGAATCACCGTTGTGCAGCAGGCCAGTTACCTGGTCGGTCCGTTGATCGTCGCCTACGGCATCAACACTTCCATTCCCGCGTTGATCCGCGGTGATGGCATGCCGTTGGTACTGACCACCATCGGCTATCTGGTCGCCGGCATCCTGAATGCGTTGACCAGAGCCACCTTCACCAGGGTGGGCGCTACCGTGACCCAGGCCGTGTTGATCGATCTGCGCGGCCGGGTCTTCATCCACTCGCAGGCACTGAGCCTGGAGTTCCACGAGAAGTACACCTCCGGCAAACTGATCTCGCGGTTGTCCAGCGACGTCGAAACTCTGCAGGAGCTGGCTGCCGAGGGCCTAGACCAACTCGCCAACTCGGTGTTGTCGATCATCGTCATCTCGGTGACGTTGATCCTGTACGACGTTGAACTCGGGCTCATCGCGTTGGCGGCGTTCATTCCCATCCTGCTGCTGACACGTTGGTACCAAAAGAGATCGCAAGCGATCTACCGGCGGACCAGGTCGGCGATCGCCGCCACCATCGTTCAGTTCGCCGAAACCATGAACGGGCTGCGAGCGGTTCAGGCGTTCCGCCGCGAGCCGCGGAACAAGGCGATCTTTTCCGGCCTGAACGGTGAGTACTCGGACGCGACCGGCGACAGCCTGGTGGCGTTGGCCATGTACACACCGGCATTGCGGCTGGTCGGCAACCTCACCCTCACCGTGGTGATGGTGATCGGGGCCACCAGAGTGATCGACGGGACCTTCCTGATCGGCGATCTGGCCGCGTTCCTGCTCTACGTCCGGCGGATGTACGACCCGCTGGAAGAGCTGGCCTACTTCTACAACGGGTTGCAGTCCGCAACGGCGGCACTGGAGAAGATCTCCGGCCTGCTCCAGGAGCAGCCGAGCGTCCCGGAGCCGACGGACCCCACCCCACTGCCGACCCAGATCGCCGGAGCGGTGCGGTTCGCCGGCGTCGCGTTCTCCTACAACCCGCGCGCACCGGTGTTGCCGCGGATCGACTTGGAGATTCCGGCAGGGCAGACCATCGCCGTCGTCGGGGCCACCGGTGCCGGCAAATCGACGCTCGCCAAACTGCTCTCGCGTTTTTACGACCCGACGTCCGGAACGGTGACGCTCGATGGAACGCCCCTGGCCGAACTGTCCGCCGAGGACCTGCGTCGCGGCGTGGTGATGGTGACGCAGGAGTCGTTCCTGTTCACCGGATCGGTGGCCGACAACATCGCGCTCGGCAAGCCGACCGCCGGCAGGGCGGAGATCGAGGCGGCGGCCGACGCCATCGGCGCCGGCCCGTTCATCAGGGCGTTACCGGAAGGCTTCGACACCGACGTCCGCAAGCGCGGTGGCCGACTGTCCGCCGGCCAACGTCAGCTGGTCGGATTCGCCAGAGCATTCCTGGCCGATCCCGCGGTGCTGATCCTGGACGAGGCGACCGCGTCCCTGGACATCCCCAGCGAACGAGCGGTGCAGCACGCACTGCAATCGATCTTGTCCGGAAGGACAGCAGTGATCATCGCGCACCGGCTGTCCACCGTGCTGATCGCCGACCGGGTACTGGTGATGGAGGCCGGACAGATCGTCGAGGACGGCAACCCCGACGAATTGATTTCCGGCAGTGGCCATTTCGCAGGCCTGCATGCCGCCTGGCGAGAGTCGTTGGTCTGACGCCGTTTGGGCGTTTTGTTCCAAGATCATGATGGTGACGGAAGCGTCGCCCTCGCATCTGCACCAGCCGGGACTATGCTGCCCTCGACCAATTAATTCACCGGCAGAAGTGTTGGCGTCCTGTTCACCATCCCGGCAGGTTGCGGGCGCCTGGAAGGCATCAACCGGCTGAAGCGTCGCGGGTGCTCCAACGGGGCAGCACCTCACCAATCGGAGGATCTCGTCATGCGCAAGAAATCCCTTCTCATCCCAGGCGTCGCTGCGCTCGCACTGGCCCTGGCCGCCTGCGGCGGTTCCAAGCAGGTGAGTTCCGGCGCCAACACCAACAGCCCGGCCGCCGGCGCATCCAGTGCCGCCGCAGTCGGCCCCTCGGCGGCCTCTGGCGCCGGCAGCGCCATGGCCTCCGGCAGCGCCATGGCCTCCGGCAGCTCCGTGGCCTCCGGCGCGGGTAGCGCCATGGCCTCCGGCGCGGGTAGCGCCATCGCCTCCGGCGCGGGTAGCGCCATGGCTTCCGGCGGCGGCAGTGCAATGTCTTCCGGCGCCGGCAGTGCGATGTCTTCCGGCGCCGGCAGTGCGATGTCTTCCGGCAGCGGCAGTGCCGCCGGCGGGGGTAGCCCGGCAGCCTGGAAGTGCCCCACCGCCAACGACTCGTTTACCCTTGACTCCGGCGGTGATGTCAACATCCAGGACCTGTTCCAGAAAACACTGCTGCCCGCCTGGAAGACAGCTTGCCCGAGCATCTCGATCAAGTTTGCCTTCGACACCCACAGCGCCAACAACGCACTGGATGTCGCGAAGATCGGGGCGGCGGAAAAGTCCGGGCAGCCGACGCCGTTCGATCTGGTGGAGGATTACGCCCCGCTGTTGGCGCACTCCGGCCTTGCCGAGCCGCTGACGCCGGCCCTCATCCCCTCGATGTCCCAGGTCAGCAAGGAGGCCTTGGCCCAGCTCAACGGCTTCGGCGTCCCGTACCGCGGTTCGTCGGTGTTGCTGGCCTACGACTCCACCAAAGTCACCAATCCGCCGAAGACGCTGCCCGATCTGCTGGCTTGGATCAAGGCGCATCCAGGCAAGTTCACCTACAACAGCCCGTCGACAGGCGGGTCCGGCGGGTCCTTCGTCGAGACGGTCGTCGACTCCAAAATTCCGGCAGACGCGCTGAAGAAGATGGAGACCGCCTACGACCCGTCACTGGAGTCGAACTTCGCCCCTGGTCTTGCAGTGCTCAAGGACCTCACACCGTCGATCTACCAGAATGTGTACCCCAACGGGAACCAGGCGGTGCTGGATCTGCTGAGCAAGGGCGAGATCGAGCTGGCCCCTGTCTGGTCCGATCAGTTCCTGTCCGCGCTGAGCACCAACCAACTCGGCAAGCAGTTCAAGGTCACCCAGATCAGTAACCCGTCGTTCACCGGTGGTGCGGCGTATTTCGCCATCGTCAAGGGCAGCCCGCACAAGGCAGCGGCAGCCTCGTTCATCGAGTGGATGCTGCAACCGGCCCAGCAGGCCAAGATCGTCACCACCATCTCCGGTTTCCCGGCCATTCCGATCGACAAACTGCCGGCCACCGCCCAGGGCGCCTTCGCCGGCGTGGACACCCAGACCCTTCGGGTCGGGCTGGAGTCGAAGACCAGCACGGATTTGCAGAAGCAGTGGGCCCAGACGGTAACGGGCTAGCAAAGTCCATGACGTCCACGCCCGTCGTCACCACGGAAGTCACCCCGGATCCGGCTGCTCCCGCGCCCGTCACGCGCGGGGCGGCCGGCCGGTCGGCCAAACGAATAGGCTTCGGCTGGCTGATGGTCTCGCCGCCGGTGCTGGTGGTGATCGTCTTCGTCGGTATCCCGGTGGTGGGCGGCATCGCCTTCTCGGTCGGCTACACCGGCGGCCCGAACTCGTTCGCCACCCTGCTGGCCACCAGCGTGTTACAGAATGACGGTTCGCCGACCTTCGACGTCTTCAAGCACCTTTTCGCCGACCAACTGTTCCTGTCCGACCTATGGGTGACGATCATCGTCACTGCCGTTACCGTGGTGGTCGCGACGCTGCTGGCCTGGGCAATCGCCCTCTACGCCAGGCTGACCGGCTCGCGCTGGGGCAGCATCCTGACCGGGGTAGCCATCGTTCCGCTGTTCATCCCGGTGGTCATCGGTGCCTACGCGATCCGCAACTTCTACATGAACACCGGCTTCTGGGGTATCGCCGGGCACCTGCTGGGCATCACCCTGCCGCCGTTGAGCTACCACACCTCGGGCATCATCATTGGGCAGATCTGGACCTCACTGCCGTTCGCGGTGCTGTTGATCTCGTCCGGCCTCGCCGGGGTGCCTGACGCATTGGTGCACGCCGCCCGCGATGCGGGCGCCAGTACTGCGCGGGCCGTCTGGTCCATCATGGTGCCGATGTGCACGGTTCCGACGGTGATCGTCGCGACGTTCACCGGCGTCGGGGTGCTCGGCTCGTTCACCGTTCCATACATGATCGGTCCGACCAGCCCGACGATGCTCGGGGTTCAGCTGAACACCACCTACAACGCCTACGGGCGACCGCAGGACGCCCAGGCGATGGCTGTGGTGATGTTCGTGCTGGCGATCCTGATCGGCTGGGCCTACGTCTGGGCCAACGCCAGGCAGGCAAAGACCTCGGCGGTGATCAGCGGATGACGATCGCCAACTCTGTGGCTGGCGGCGCCCCAGCGGGTGTCAGCACCCTGGTCGCCGACGCACCGGACGCCGGCCTTCTGGTGGAGAAGATAGAACTCGGCGCCAGCAAGAGAATGCTGACGCCGATCGAACGACGCTGGCGAATCGTGGGCAAGGCGGTCGGGGCGCTCGTCTCGATCGTGTTGGTGCTATTCATCATTGGGCCGCTGATCTGGCTGGCCATCTCCGCGTTCTCCACTCGTGGCCAGTCCCGCTCGCTGCTGCCGGCGACGTGGACATTGTCCGGCTGGTCGCAGGTGTTTCAGCAACCGGACCTGGTGCGCTCGTTCCGGCTCAGTCTCGAGTTCGCCGTCAGCGCAGTCGTGCTGTCCGCATTGGTCTGCCTGCCGGCCGCCTACGCCATCGGCCGCCGCAGCTTTCCGGGGCGCCGAGTGGTACTGGTCGGGCTGTTCGCCACCAACGCGTTCCCGAAAATGGGGCTGTACACGTCGATCGCCACGCTGTTCTACTTCCTGCACCTGATGGGGACGGGACCCGGCGTGGTGATCGTGCAGCTGCTCGGCACCGTCGTCACCATGGTGTGGCTGCCGGCCGCCGCCTTCGCCTCGGTGTCGCCCAGCCTGCTGGACGCGGCTCGCGACGCCGGCGCCGGAACGCTCAGAACGTTCAGACAGGTGACGCTGCCGATGGCGCTGCCCGGCATCGGAGTCGCGTTGATCCTGTCGTTCCTTGCCTGCTTCGACGAGGCACAGGGCACCTACCTGGTGGGATCGCCCAATTACCTCACGATGCCGACGGTGATGTACTCGCTGGTCGACAACTACCCGGAACAGGCGGCCGCCGTCTTTTCCATCGTCTTGACGATCCCGAGCGTGTTGCTGCTGATGGCGGTGCGCAAACACATTCTCGGCGGGCATCTCGCGGAAGGATTCCAGATCAAATGAGCAGCACCGAAATCGCCGAGGGCCTGCGGTTGGAGGGCATCTCCAAGGTGCTCGGCGGCCGCACTATCGTCGACCATCTCGATCTGGATGTGGCAAAGGGCGAGTTGGTCTGTCTGCTCGGCCCGTCCGGCTGTGGCAAGACGACCACCCTGCGGATGATCGGCGGCTTCCTCGAGCCGGAGTCCGGCCGGCTCACCATCAACGGTATTGATCACACCTACTCCAAGCCGGAGCGGCGGCCGACAGCGATGGTTTTCCAGAATTATGCGCTGTGGCCGCACATGTCCGTGTCCAAGAACATCGCCTTCGGCCTCAAGGTGCGAAAGATGTCGAGCGTTCAGATCAAGGAAAAGGTCGACTGGGCACTGGATCTGCTCGGTCTGCAGCACCACAAGGACTCAATGCCGGCCAGGATCTCCGGTGGTGAACAGCAGCGAGTGGCGCTGGCGCGGGCTTTGGTGCTGGAGCCGGAGGTGCTGCTGATGGACGAGCCGCTGTCCAACCTCGATGCCAAGCTGCGGGTGCAAGTACGCGAGACGATCAAGGAGATCCAGCAGCGACTTGAGATTACCACGGTGTTCGTCACCCACGATCAGGAAGAAGCGCTGTCCATCGCCGATCGGGTTGCGGTGATGAGCGGCGGCCGGATCGAACAGCTGGCCCCCCCGGCGGAGCTGTACCGGTTACCCCGCACCACCTTTGTCGCCGGATTCGTCGGATCCATGAACATCTTCGACTCCGGACCGACCAATTCCAGCATCCGGCTGGCCGATGGTGGATCGCTGCCCTGCGCGTCGTTCAGCGGCGACCACGGGGACTCCTGCTGGGTGCGGCCGGAGGACATCCAGATCACCGAGGCCGGCGCACCGGGCACCGGGCGTGCCATCGTGCTGCGGGTGATCCCGCGCGGTCACTACCGGGAAGTGCTGCTGCAGTCGCACGGCACCCAGCTGCGCTCCTTCTCCGACGAGGACCCGTCGCCGGAGCAGGTGGTGGGGGTGCGAGCCACCAGGGCGTTGGTCTACGCCGGCGACACGCTGGTCGACGGCGGCGGACCCGTTGCCCCGCAACGGGAGTCGGTGACTGTGGGCTCCGGTGCCACCCCGGTGACGATCGGAATGGCTAAGGATCTCTCAGCGTGACGGTGATGTCCATTGCCCACCGCGGCGAGCCTGTCAATCATCCAGAGAACACCGTCGAGGCGGTGGCGGCCGCCATCGATGCCGGCGCCGACATGGTCGAGATCGACGTCCGGACCACTCGCGAGGGCGCTCTCGTAGTGCTGCACGACACCGAGCTGACCAGGCTGTGGAACGTCCCGCACCCGCTGGCCGCTTTGCAGCTATCGGAGATCCGAGAGCTCAAAGGCCCTGCCGGCGAACACATTCCGACACTGGCGGAGGTTGCCCAACTGGCCGTCGAGCGAGGACGCCAGCTGATGGTCGATCTGCCCGACCCTGCCGTCGGGCCCGCCGCGTTCGACGAGTTGCAGCGGCTCGGTGTGCTGGACTCCATGCTGTTTGCCGGCAACACGGCTCCGCTGCGGGCACATGCCCCCACCGCCAGGATCGCGCTCAGCTGGGAGAGCATCGAGCTGCCGTCGGAGGAGTTGCTGAGCGAACGCCGGCCGGAGTTCTTCAACCCTTACTTCCGGCTGCTGACCGGCGGCATCGTCGACGACATGCACGCCAAGGGCATCAAGGTGTCGGTGTGGACCGTTGACCACCCGGCAGACATGGCGGCCGCGATCGCCCAGGGCGCCGACGCCATCATCAGTAATCAGATCGTCCAGTTGGACGCAGTCATCAAACGAGAGGCAGTTCGTGACGGAATCGTCAGCATCGTTTGACCAGCCGACAGAATTCGTCGACGGTTCGGCAATGCCCTCGGCCAGCACACCGTTGCCGGACTCGGCAGAACAGTTGGCGATCGCGCTGGCCAGCGACGCCGCCAGGTCCATCGCCACCATCCGCGCCAGCTCAGTGACGACCAAGCTCCATCCCGCCGACCTGGTGACCGAGCTGGACACCGGGATCGAGTCGGAGGTCCGCGACCGGCTACTCGGTGCATTCCCCGATCACCGGCTGGTCGGCGAGGAGTTCGGCGCCAGTGGTAACGAGCAGGCACACTTCACCTGGTTCTGCGACCCCGTCGACGGCACCACCAATTATGCGAACGATCTGGGCTGGAGCGCATTCTCGTTGTGCTGCACCGATTCCACCGGCCCATTGCTGGGAGTGGTCGCGCATCCGGTGCGCAGGGAGCTGGTGGTGTCACGGCGCGGTGGTGGCGCGTGGCGCTGGGGGGTGGACGATGACTTCCGGCCGACCGGCGAGCCGGAGAAGCTGGCCGTGTCGACGACCGCGTCGCTGGCCGGGACGATCTTCACCACCGAACTCCGGGCACATCTGCCGTGGCCGGGCATGTTCGGCATGATCGAGGAGCTCGCGGCCAGGTCGTGCACTGTCAGGATTCTCGGATCGTCGGCGCTGACGCTGCTGCAGGTGGCCGCCGGACGGGCGGCCGGCGCGGTAATCTCCATCTTCTCCCCCATCGACAACCTCGCGTCGATGCTGGCGAGTCTCGAGGCCGGTGCGGTATGTCTGGACTCCGACGGTAACGCCACCACCGGTCCAGCCACCGGCGGCGTGTTGGTGGCAGCGCCGAACGTCGCCGACGAGCTCAGCAGCATCTGGCGCCGCACTCTTGCCGGCTGACCGGCTCGGTCAGGTCCAGTGCGGCAGGGCGATCAGAATGCAGATCCAGCCGCCGACCATGCCGACGGCGGCACCGCCGGCCAGGAAGCGCAGTACCGGAAGTCCGCGCGACAACCACAGCGCCGGGGCCATCCCGGCAGCGATCACCACGTTGACGCCGATGGCCAGCGCGGGCACCTTGCACAGCCCGGTGGTGAGCACCAGCAGCGCAACTGCGACCAGCAACGCCATGAAGATCGCCACCGTGATCCCTGGCGCCCAGGCCGGCCGATCGCCGTCCGCCCGCCACTCCTCGACCCAGCGCCAGTCTCGATCGCGCGGTTCCTCGTCGATCGCACTTGCCTGGTCGTCAACACTCTCGTCACCCTCGTCGGCGAGCTCGCCGGGGTGGGTGACCCCCGCATCGTCGACCCCCGCATCGCCGACTCCCGCATCGTCGGTCCCCACGCCGTCGATCCCCACGCCATCGATCCCGGCACCGAAGCCGTGTGCGGCGACCCCAGCGTCGTCGATCCCCGCGCCGGCGCCGTGTTCGGCGACCTCGAGCTGCCGCCAGCCGACCTGGTCAGCGTCGCCGTCCGTCATGCCAACCAGTCTTTCACGCACCCAGACCCAGCTCGAGAGCCGCGAAGGCCACCGCACCGGCGGTGGCTACATTGAGCGAATCCACTCCCCCGGACATCGGAATCCGCACCTGCAGGTCGGCGGCAGCCAGCGCACCGTCGGTAAGCCCTTGCCCTTCCGAGCCGAGCAGTACGGCGGTCCGGCGGGTCTGCAGTCCAGCAGCGGCCAGCGGCACCGCCGACGACCGCGGCGTCAACGCCGCGACGGTGAACCCGTTGTCGTGCAATAGTTTCACCCCGCCCGCGACCCAGCCGGAGAGGGTAGCGAACGGTACCGCGAGCACGTTTCCCATCGACACCCTGACGCTGCGCCGGTACAGCGGATCGGCACAGCCGTCCGCCAGCAACACGGCATCGATTCCCAGCGCCGCCGCGTTGCGGAAGATGCCGCCGAGATTCTCGTGATCGCCGATGCCCTCCAGCACCGCGACCGAGCGTGCCGTACCCAGCAGCGCGGCGGCATCCGGCAGCGGTGCTCGGTCGGCGACCGCCAACACCCCGCGGTTGAGGTGGAAGCCGACCACCGCTGCCATCAGCTCGGCGGAGGCCTGATAGAACGGGGCCGGCAACCGATCCAGGTCGGCCGCCAGCTCCTCGTACCGGCGCGCCACCCCGAGCAGCGCCCGCGTCGGGTAGGCGGAGGCGATCAGCCGCCGGACCACCACCGTCCCCTCGGCAATCACCAGCCCACGGCCGCCGGGTCGATCGGGTCGCCGGTCGGCCCGAGTCAGGTCCCGGAAGTCTTCCAGCCGTGCATCGTCGGGATCATTCACCTGGATGCGGATGCTCACGGTACGAGACTGGCAGAAATTCAGCCGCGGCGTCTGGCAGCGGGTCGACGGGCCATCCGCCTGCCCGCCCGTCCGGCCCGCTTCACCGCACTGACCGCCGGCCGGACCGACCGACGGGCGCCCCCACCGATACGGTGCAAGGAGTCGGCAATCGTTTCGGACAGGTGCTCGTCGTCCTCGTCGACAGCCGGGTTCTGCAGGTGGACGTGCGGCACGGGCGAGGCCCGCACCTGGAAGTGCACATGCGAGGTTCGCATCAGCCAGATGCCGATGACCAACGCCGATATCGCGGACACGGCACCGCCGAAGACCAGCGGCGCGCCGCCGCCGAAGTTGTCGGCGAGCACCCCGAGCACCGGCGAGAACAACGGCGTGCCGCCGAGGAAAGCCAATGTGTAGACACCCATCACCCGGCCACGCATCGCCGGTGCTGTCGACATCTGCACCATCGCGTTGGCGGCGTTGGTGAAGGCCAGCATCAGGATCCCTTCCGGGATCAGCAGCACGGCGAGCAGGTAGTACGAACCGGCAAAGCCGAGAATCACTTCCACCACACCGAAGCCGAGTGCGGTGCCGATCAGCAGGCGCTGCCGTGGTGCCTGCACCCTGCGGGCCGACATCAGCGCACCGAGCAACGCACCAACGGCCACCGCCGTCGACAACAGGCCGTAGGACGCCGCGTCGCGTCGGAAGACGATGCGCGCCATGATCGCCAGCGTCACCTGGAAGTTCATCCCGAAGGTAGCCACCATGAACAACAGGGCCAGCACCAGCATCAGGTCCGGACGGCCACGGATGTAGCGAAGTCCCTCGCGTGCTTGGCCTTTGCGCCGCTCCACGGGTTTCGTCCGGCGCAACTGACTGGGGTCGATCAGGGTGAGGCCAAGGATCACCGCAAGGTAGGACAGCCCGGAGAACGTCATCACCGGGCCGGTGTCGAAGGCCGAGATGAGTACGCCCGCGGCGGCCGGCCCGATAATCCGGGCACCGTTGAAGCCGAGGGCATTCAATGCCACGGCGTTCGTCAGATGCCCGGGTCCGACGAGCTCGGAGACGAAAGACTGACGCACCGGACCGTCCAGCGAGGCGGCGGTGCCGACCACCAGGCAGGCGACGTAGACGTCCCAGATGTTCGCCGCCCGTGCCCAGGCGAGGATGCCCAGCGCCATCGCCGCCAGCCCGAGCACCACCTGGATCCAACGCAACAGCCGTCGCTTGTCAGAGCGGTCGGCCAGCGTGCCGGCCCAGATCGACAACAGCAACGTCGGTCCGAACTGCAGCGCCGTTGCCACACCGAGTGCCACCGGGTTGTTGTCGGTGAGCTGCAGTACCAGCCAGTCCTGGGCGACCCTGTTCATCCAGGTGCCGGTCTGGCAGACCACGTTGCCGGTGAAGTACAGCCGGTAGTTGCGGATCTTCAACGAGCGGAAGGTGCCGCCGCTGACCGGCCCATCGGGTTTCGCCGCCGGAGCGCCGGTCAGGACGGCGGGCTCGACCACCTCGATCGGTTCGCTGTCGACCCCGCCCTCGGCGCGCTGCAGCGACCGGCGTTCTTCCCTGGTCGCGTCGGCCCGGGCCGCGCGCGCCCTGGTATCCCTGATGGACACGGGTTTCCGGCGCGCCGACGCCGTTCGGAGGCCGTCATCCGCGGTCTCGGATTCGCTATCGGAGGCATGCTGTGACGGGTCCGAGTCGGTCGCCTGACTCGTCGTGCTCACCGCCGGAGTTCGCTGCATCACTGATGACTGGTCTCCGTTCAGCCTACGACAACTGGCCAGGGGATCGGTGGGCGGGCCAGCGCCAGCGCGCGCACTACGCTGCTGGGTGTGGCAGAAAACTCGTCCGAAGCATCCCCCCGCACCGGCGCACCGCCGCCAATCCCGCCGGTGAATGCCGGGTTGGCGCATGTGGTGATTCCAGCGACGGCGATCTGGTTCGTCGGATTCGTGGTGCTGCTGTTCTTCATCCCTGCGCTGCGATCGCATCGCGAGATGATCTGGCTGTGGACGTTCCTGGCCGGGTGGGTGCTGGGGTTGATCGGTCTGACGATTTACTTCTGGCAGCGAAAGGCAGCCCGCCGCGGCACCAGGGGATCCAGTTCGATGGCGCTGGACGAGAAGATCTGATCGCCGGTGCGGAGTGCCGTGTCAGGCTGCTCGGTCGCCGGCGTCGCCGGAAACGGCGCGGTGGTGACGGGTCGGTTGCGCTAGCCGAACGCCGATTCGATCAAACCGCTACCGGATTCGCCGCTGACGGCGGAGCGCGCCAGCAGCCGGTCCCGGTAACGGCCGGCCGTAAAGGCCAGCGCGTCCGCCACCGCTTCGGCCGATCCGTTGACCAGCATGGTGCCGTCGGTGGCCGGCCACCAGCGCACCGGCACCACGTCATCGTCGTCCAGCCGCACGCTGAGCCCGGCCACCACCCGCGGTAGGGCAAGCTCGCCGGCGATCCCGAAGGCCTGGGCTACGGCCACCGCGTAGCGCCGCAGCTGTTGTGCCACAACGGGTTTCACACACCCCGCGCTCGACGGGCTGTCGCCACCGGTCGCTTCCGGTGCAACAGACCAGCGGCTGGAGGACAGCTCCAGCCCGAACACCTCCGCGGTCGCCGCCGCGTCGGCACCGGGTGCCACCAGCCTGGAAGGCGGCAGCAGCTGCGCCCACCACGGCCCGTCCGGAACGGTGACCTGGCCCGCATCCACCACCGAGGAGTCCAGCGTCCGCATGGTCGCTGGCAGCTCCAGCTCAGCCAGGTCGGCGAGCCGGCCGGCCAGCATGTTGGTGAGCACCGGCACTCGAGCGGGCGGCACCGGCCGGGATGGATCACAGAATCGGTCGAGCACTGACTGCGGGTCGATGTCCAGCATGGTGGCCAGACCCGGTGCTACCCCGATGGCCGCCGCCACCGTGGGGTCGAGCTCGATCGGCAACGGGTCGTACAGGCCGGTGAGCTCGTCGGCGGCGGCGAGCCGAAAGTCCGTGATGCTCTCGCCGTTGATCAGCACATGTCGGCGCAGCCACCATCCGGTGTATGACGGCCGGCTCAGCAGCGCTTCGCGGGCCGGCCGATCTGTGGCCAACAACGCCAGCAGCGCCGGCCAGTCAGAGGCGTCTATCAGGTCGAGATCGGTGACGGCCATGGCATTCTCGACATCCGCGGCGGCTGGCAGGGTGTGCAGCCATTCCTCCAGATCCGGCAGCAGCTCGTCGGCCCGTCTGTCGCCGGCGGTGATCACCAGCAGCCCATCCCGGACACCGACGGTGGCGAGCACCCGCGCCGGCCAGCCCTCCAGCCACCGCTGGTGCAGTGTCGGCAGGTCTTCCTCGGGGAACAACGGGCGCAGCGGCGATGAGGGCAGCAGCAACCCGCCGGCTGGCCACGGTTCGCCGTCGACGTCGGTGAGAATCAGCTCTGCCAGTACCGCTGGTTCGCCGTTGGCTCCGGCCGCCACCAGGTCGAGCACCAACGCAGCGACCGCGTCGAGGTGTTCTAGATCTGCGTCACCGTCCTCGAGTTCGTCTGTGCCTCTTGCGATCTCGTCGCTCATCGCGGTCGACCTGAGCAATGCATGGGCGTCTGCCGGCTCGGCGCCGAGC
>JALYXB010000052.1 GCA_030947305.1 Actinomycetota bacterium
ATCGCCGACAGAGTGATCGCCGTTCGAGACGGTCAGGTCGCCGCGTGAGTACCGCCGAGGTGCTGGTGCGCTGCACCGACGTCTCCCGGACGTTCGGCAGTGGACCGACAGCGGTCGTCGCGGTCCACGGCAGCACCTGCGACGTGGCCGCCGGCGCCCGGATCGCCATCACCGGATCCTCGGGTTCCGGAAAGTCCACCCTGCTGCATCTGATGGCCGGGCTGGAGGAACCCACCGGCGGCCGGGTCTGCTGGCCGAGCCTTGCCGACGACGTTTATCGGCGCGCCGCACAGATCGGCGTCATCTTCCAGAGCCCCAGCCTGATACCTGCCCTGGATGTCACGGAGAACGTCGCCTTACCGCTGGTGCTGGCGGGCGTGGATACCACGAGCGCTGCGGGCGGAGCCAGACTCGCCGAGTCGTTGGCCGCCGTCGGCCTGGCCGACCTTGCAGTGAAGCTTCCCGAAGAGCTGTCAGGCGGACAAGCCCAACGGATTGCGGTCGCCAGGGTGCTCGCCCAGCGGCCCGCGTTGATCTTGGCCGACGAGCCGACAGGCCAACTCGACCACATCAGCGGCCAGCATGTCATCGATGTGTTGCTCAGTGCCGCCGACCAACTCCGGGCCGCCCTGGTGATCGCCACCCACGACCCGGCGGTCGCCGAGCGGATGCACACCCAGTGGGCCATGCACAACGGCCGACAGATCATCGCCGGGCAGCCGTCATGACGGTCATCTGGATCGTCGGTCTGATTCGGCGCCGCGGCGGCCGGTTGATCGCCACCGCCGCCGGCGTGGCGCTGGCGGTCGCGCTGATCGCCTCGCTCGGCACGTTTCTCACCGCCTCCCAAACCACCATGACGCAACGCGCTCTGCGGTCAGTCGCCGTCGACTGGCAGGTCCAGGTGCAACCGGGCGCCGACCCAACGCTGGTCAAGAAGCTGATCTCGGCGAGGCCGGGTGTGGCAGCGCTGGAACCGGTGGACTTCGCTACCACCACCGGCTTCGGGGCGACGATCGGCGGGTCCACCCAGACCACCGGCTCAGGGGTGGTGCTGGGTCTCGGCCCGAACTACCGGGCCGCCTTTCCGGCCGAGATTCGTCAGTTGGCCGGCTCGACGAACGGGGCGCTGCTCGCTCAACAGACGGCTGCCAACCTTCACGCGCGCCCCGGCGACCGCATCACGATCGGGCTGCCTGCCGGAAAGTCGGTCACCGTCACGGTTGCCGGCGTGATCGATCTGCCGCAGGCCGACTCGCTGTTCCAACATGTCGGGGCGCCCCCACAGTCGCAACCAACTGCACCACCGGACAACGTGTTGTTGTTGCCGCGGAGTAATTTCGCCTCCATCTTCAGTACCGGATCGAGCTCCGCGAACAGCAACGTGACCCACCAATTCCACGTCGCGATCGACACTCCCGCTGCGCATGATCCGGCAACCGCCTTCAGCACAGTAGTGGCCGCAGCGCACAACCTGGAAGCGAAACTGGCCGGGGCCGGTCAAGTAGGCAACAACGTCGGCGCCGCACTGGATGGTGCCCGCAGCGATGCGCTGTACGCACAGCTGTTGTTCTTGTTCCTCGGACTTCCTGGGGTGATCCTGGCGGCGCTGCTCACCTCGACGGTGGTGGGCGCCGGCGCCCAGCGGCGGCGCTCGGAGCAAGGTCTGCTGCGTACCAGGGGACTGAATCCCGTGAGTATCGCGCGGCTGGCCGTCATCGAGGCGTTGCTGGTCGCCGTCGCCGGCGGCCTCGTCGGCCTGGCCGCGGCTGTCCTTGTTGGTCGCTGGGCCTTCGGTTCGTTGCAAGTCGGCGCCAGTGGAACGCCGAGCGCCACCTGGGCCGGAATCGCGTTGCTGATAGGGGTGATCACTACCGGGCTGACGGTGCTGGCCCCGGCATTGGCCGATCTTCGGGGAAGCACCGTTGTCAAGGCCAGTCAGCCTATCGGCCGGCCCAGGTCACCATGGTGGGCGAAGTTCGGTGTCGACCTGATCCTGATCGCCGCCTCGGTGCTGGTCTTTCGCGCCTCTTCGAGCAACAACTACTCACTGGTGCTGGCGCCCGAAGGCGTAGCCACCATCTCGGTGTCCTACTGGGCTTTCCTCGGCCCGGCGCTGCTGTGGGGCGGAACTGCACTATTGCTGTGGCGGTTGACAGTTCTCGGTCTGGCACATGGACGCCGCCCGCTCGCCGCGCTGATCCGGCCGCTGTCGGGTCGGCTGTCGCGAATCGGCGCGGCGTCGATGTCACGCCAGCGCCGCCCACTGGCAAGGTCCATCGTGCTGCTGGCTCTTGCGGTCTCGTTCGCGGTGTCGACGGCGACCTTCAACAGCACCTACCGGCAACAGGCCGAGGCCGACGCGCTGCTCAGCAACGGCGCCGACATCACCGTCACCCAGTCACCAGGTTCCAGCGTGGGTCCTGCCGCCGGCGCCATCCTGGCGCAAGTGCCCGGTGTCCGGCACGTCGAACCGCTGCAGCACCGTTTCGCCTATGTCGGGGCGGACTTGCAGGACCTGTATGGCGTGCGGCCCGCCGGTATCACCAGAGCTACTGCTCTTCAGGACGGGTACTTCGTCGGCGGCACGGCCAGCACACTGATGGATCGATTACGCAGTCACCCGGACTCAATCCTGGTCAGCCAGGAAACCGTGACCGACTTTCAGCTCGCGCCAGGTGATCTGATCAGATTGCGGCTGCAGGACAGCAAGACCAAGAAGCTGCGCACGGTCCCCTTTCACTACGCCGGTATCGTCACCGAATTTCCTACCGCACCCAAAGACAGCTTCTTCGTCGCGAACGCCGACTACGTCGCGCAAACTACCGGCTCCGACGCGGTGGGCGCTTTCCTGGTCGACACCGCAGGTACCCAACAGGCAGCGGTCGCCGACACAATCCGTCGCCAATTGGGTCCTTCAGCCTCGGTCACTGACATCAGCCAAACGCGCTCACAGGTCGGATCAAGTCTGACATCGGTGAACCTGACAGGACTCACCAGGCTGGAGCTGTTGTTCGCCGTACTACTGGCGGCGGCCGCCGGCGGAATGGTCCTGGCCATCGGCCTTGCCGAACGCCGAAGGAGCCTGGCCATCATGTCGGTACTCGGCGCCCGCCGACGGCAAGTCAGGGGCCTGGTGGTGAGCGAGGCCGCTCTGATCACCGTCGTCGGAGTGTCCGGCGGGGCGTTGATCTCGTGGGCGTTGACGCACATGTTGGTGAAGGTTCTCACCGGCGTGTTCGACCCGCCGCCGACCGCACTCGCGGTGCCATGGAGCTACCTGGCGGTGACGATCGGTGTCGTGGTGCTCGCGTTGGCGGCGGCGGCGCTATTCAGCTCCCGATCCTCGGCCAGACCCACAGTGGAAGAATTGCGTGAACTGTGACTTTGAACTGTGACTTTGAACTGTGACTGCACCTCCGCTGCAAGGGATCTGCCGTGCAGGCCTTGGGTAATATCGAACAGATGCCCGTGACCAGACCAGCACCGGAGCTGTCCGCCGTGCTGATCATTGAAGACGATGAGGTGATCGGTCGCCATCTGGAGCTGGGCCTGAGCAGCCACGGCTACCTCGCCACTTGGGCACGGACGGGCCGGGCGGCGATTCAGCTGGCCGGCATCAACCCACCTGCCGTTGCGCTGCTCGACCTGGGCCTGCCCGACATCGACGGCATCGACGTGGCCCGCGCCCTGCGGTCCGCGCACCCCGACCTGCTGCTGGTGATCCTCACCGCCCGTAGTGACGAGATCGACATCATCGTCGGACTCGATGCCGGAGCAGACGACTACCTCGTCAAGCCGTTCACCATGACGGTGTTGTTGGCCCGGCTACGGGCCCATCTGAGGCGCCACACCCCGTCGCCGGCTGAGGATAGCCCGATCGCGGTCGGTGACCTGGTGATCGACAGAGCCGCTCGCCGATGCCTGTTACAAGGGCAGAACCTTCCATTGCGGCCCAAGGAGTTCGAGCTCCTTGCGGCACTTGCCAGTCACCTCGGGTGTGCCGTCAGTCGGGACGACCTGATGGCCCAGATCTGGGATGAGAATTGGTTCGGATCAACGAAGACACTCGACGTCACCATGGCCGCACTGCGCAAACAGGTCAGCAGCGCGGTGGGCAACGCGAACGCTTCTGCGTCTGCGCAGCTACCGACCATCACCACACTGCGGGGACATGGATACCGAATGGAGATGCCGCCAGCAACGGCAGCGCGCAAGGACAGCTCCTCGGCATCGGGGCGGTAAACCTGGCCCCTGTCAAACCGCTTCTCTCGGACTACCGGACGCCGGCAGCGGGGCGTCGACGCGGTGCCCGCAAGTACCTCGTATCGAACACCACCACAAACAGGAGCAACCGTGCGCCGATGGACGCGATTCACCGTGGTAGCTCTCTCGCTGATACTCACCGCCTGCACAGCAACACCACCTGCCACGACGCGATCCTCGAACGCCGCAGCACCGGACGCCGCCGCATCGAACGCCGCAGCACCGGACGCCGCCGCATCGAACGCCGCAGCACCGAACGCCGCAGCATCGAACGCCGCCTCAACAAGGGCCACCGCCTCGAGCGCCACCCCATCGGCCGCCCTGCCGTTGGCCGCCTCACCCGCAGCCTCGACCGCGGCGTCACCAGTTCGTGGGACGAGTCGGCCCACCGAGAGCGTGCCGCCGCCGCTGGGCACCGCAGACCCTCCCGCGCTGCCCTTGCCTCCCGGTCGGATCGACGCGCTTCCCGGTATGCCGCCGGTGCTGGATCCGTCGAATGTGTATTCGGCGTCGGCCGCCGACAAGTTGGCCCCGCAGGTGCGCCGTGACCCGGCGTATGCCTATGTGCCGCACAACGGTTCCAGCGACGTCTGGGTCATCGACCAGCACACCCACGCGGTGATCCGGCGGTGTTTCCTGGGCGGCGAGCTGCAGCACGTGGTGCCCTCCTACGACCTGCGTCAGCTGTACGCCACCAGCGACACCGGCAACAAAATCATGGTGATCAACCCGGCCACCGGCCGATGCGGCCGCATCATCCCGGTCATCGATCCGTACAACCTGTACTTCACCCCGGAC
>JALYXB010000056.1 GCA_030947305.1 Actinomycetota bacterium
GGCAGTAGTCGAACAGTCGCCTGACCCAGCCGCGGCGAGGCAAGGTGGTGGCGTTGGCCTGAGCCACCGGTGCGCGTTGTTCCAGGGTGGTGGCCATTTAGTCAGCCTAACAATTTGCGGTGACACCGGGTTCACCAGATCAGTGCCCGCGGTGGCAACCGGTGCGGCCCGCAATGTCGAGCTGTACGCCGACTTCGAGCTGTACGCCGACGGCGAGCTGTACACCGACGACGTAGTGCCTTCGACGAGTTGCGAGTGGCCCGCTACGACCATGCCCGAGAGGTATTCGGCGTTGTAGAGCCCGACGGTCGCGGTCTGCCGATGGTGCTCGTCGCCCTCACTCTCCTTGGGCCGAGTTGGCCGTTAAGGCCGGGCTACGGGTGCGACGGATACTCGATCCGGCACAAGTCCGCGGGTGAAAGCAGGCCCGCGCCGTTACCGTCGCTGTCGATCCGGGACTGCTCGTCGTTGATGCATTGTTGCCAGCCGTTGTCCTGGCTGCGCTCGTGTGCCTGTTGTCCCCTGATGATGACTGACGTCAAGGTGCAGCCGATCGAGACGACGGCCAGCGCGATCCCGACCTTGGTGCGGACGGAGGTCGGCTTGCGGTCGTTGGACCACGGACTGCCGGTCGACGTGTCGTCGGGGGATGCTGTCGTCGTCACTGTGCCTCCTCGGTGTCTGAGTCCGACGCTGCTGCTCCGGATTGCGTTCCGGCCAGCGGGGTGATGGTCGGAGTCTGTCGGTAGATTTCCGGGTATGACGGCATCGGGCGTGTGGGCGGACGTCGTCGGGCAGCCGGCGGCCATCGCGGTGCTCACCAGCGCCGTGGCTGCAACCCACGGGGATCAGGGCGTGCCGGCCGCGGCGATGACGCACGCCTGGCTGTTCGCCGGCCCGCCCGGCTCGGGTCGATCAACCGCCGCCCGGGCGTTCGCGGCGGCCTTGCAGTGTGAGTTCCGCGGCTGCGGCGAATGCACTCACTGCCGGACGGTGCTGCACGGCACCCATGCCGATGTGCGATCCGTGGTGCCGGACGGTTTGACCATCTCGGTCAGGGAGATGCGCCAGGTGGTGCAGCTGGCGGCGCGCCGCCCGGCCACCGCCCGTCGGCAGATCGTGCTGATCGAGGATGCCGACCGGCTGACAGAGAGTGCGGCGAATGCGCTGCTCAAGGCGGTCGAGGAGCCGCCACCGCTCACCGTGTTCCTGTTGTGCGCCCCCTCCACCCACCCGGATGATGTGTCGGTCACCATCAGATCGCGCTGCCGGGTGTTGAACCTGCGCAGCCCGTCGGCCGATGCGATCGCGGAGGTACTGACCCGCCGGGACCACATCGACGCCGAGACGGCCGGCTGGGCGGCATCGGTATCCGGCGGCCACGTCGGGCGGGCTCGCCGGCTGGCCAGGGACGAGCAGGCCCGGGAACAGCGGGCCAGGACGCTGGCTATCCCGGTGGCGCTGCGGTCGCTGCCGGACGTGTTCGCCGAGTCCGGGGAGCTGCTCGGAGCGGCCAAGGGCGAGGCGGCCACCATGTCGTCCGGCAGGGACGCGGCGGAGATCGAGGAGTTGAAGACATCGATGGGCGCAGGCGGCACCGGCAAGGGGACGGCCGGAGCCGCGCGAGGTTCTGCCGGCGCAGTTCGGGAGCTGGAGCGACGGCAAAAATCACGAGCCACCCGCACCGAGCGGGACGTGTTGGACAGGACCCTGATCGATCTGTCCGGCTTCTACCGGGACGTCATCGTCCGGTCCGTCGGTGCCGGCGTGCCGCTGACCAACCCCGACAGCACCGCGGACATTGACGTTGCTGCCGAACGAGTAGGGGCGGAAGGGGCATTGCGGCGGCTGGACGCTGTGCTCGGCTGCCGCACGGCGATCGAGCTCAACGTGAAACCGCAGATCGCGGTCGAGGCAATGATGACCACGTTGGCAGGCATCGGCGAATCGTCCCCCTGACGAGCGCTGTCGGCCGTCGAGCCGGAAGTAGGGTGAGCGCCATGGGCATGCTGTGCGCGGTCACGTTCTCTCCGAAAGGTCAGTTGCACTATGCAAACCCCGGTGAGCTGCGTCCCGAGGTCGGCGACTACGTGCTGCTACCGACGGAGCAGGGACCGGTCTCTGCCCAGGTGATGTGGGCGCCCGAATACGCCGGCGAGGACACCGAAGGATTCCCGGTGCTGCTGGGAATGGCCAGTGCGGACGATCTCGAGGAAACCGCCAGGATCCGCAAGGTCAAGGCCCGCACCATGGTGGTCGCCCGGAAGCTGGTCCGCGAGCACGACCTGGATATGAAGGTGCTCGCGGTGGATCCGCAGCCGAGCGACGGCAAGATCGTCATCTATTACGCGTCACCGGACACGGTCGATTTCCGCTCGTTGCTGCGCGACTTGGCGGCCACCCTTGACAGCCGGGTCGAGCTCAGGCAACTGCCGCCCAGGGATGCCGTCAGGGTGACCGGCGCCATCGGTTCCTGTGGCCGTGACACCTGCTGTTCGACGTTTCTCAAGGACTACGAACCCGTCACCATGGCGATGGCCCGCGATCAGGACCTGCCGGCCAATCCGATGCGGATCTCCGGTGCCTGCGGCCGGTTGATGTGTTGCCTGAAGTACGAGCACCCGCTCTATCAGGAGTTCAAGCGGACCGCACCGGCGATCGGTGAGCAGGTCGACTCGCCGGCCGGCGCCGGCACCGTCGTCGGTCATTCCGTTCCGCGTGACGCATTGGTGATCAAGCTGTCCGCGGACGGATCGAGCCACATCTGCCCCAAGGCCTCGGTCTGCTCGGCCCGTCAGGCGTATGACTCGCGCTGACCGCCGCCCGCTGACCGCCGCCCCGCGCCGTCACCGCCCGTGTGCGGCGGCCCGAACGGGTGGTTTTGGCAGCGTTTACCGGAATGTTGCCGAGTTGAGATCACTTAATGGGCAACCCGACCGGGGCTGACGCGTATCTATATATGTGACGGCCGGCTGGCCGTCGCCGGGTACTCGCGGGGTTGGCTGACGAATCGGGTCGTCACGCCGCCGCGAGGCTCGATCGGGGATTGGTGTATCAGATATGAGCAGACGACGTTCGGTGGTATTGCTCGCGGTGGCAATGGCGCTCGTGCTCGCCGGTTGCGGATCCAGCTCGACTCCGCCCGGGCTGGCCGGCGGCGCCAGCGCGGCTGCTCCGGCGACCGGCGCCCCCGCTTACTCACCCTCCGTTGTCCACCCACAGCCGGGCCGCATCACGGTTGCACCGCAGAGCGAGACGGGGCCACCGACAGATGTCGCCCTAGCCACCACCGATCCAGGGGTCTCGTCAGCAGCGACACTGCCCGCCCGGTCGATGGCCACCGCCGCCACCCGCCCTACCATCAACACCACCAACGCCAAGCCGACGCCGCGGCCGACGCCGAAGCCGGCCGTCGTCACCGTCATCCCGGAGTTCGGCTCCGACACCCTGAACCCGGCCGGCGCCGCCACCGTGAAGGCCACCGGCGGGCACCTCAGCACGCTGGCCGTGTACGCGGAGGACGGCAGCAAGATCACCGGAACGATGTCGGCCGACAGAACCAGTTGGAGCTCGACGCAGCGGCTGCGCTACGGCGGTAGCTACCACGCGGTCGGCGAAGCGAGCGGTCAACCGGGTAGCGCCGCGACCAAGATCGACGGCAGCTGGAAGACCCTCTCCGCCGACACCCAGACCACCAGGATCTCCCCAGGAAACGGCGGCAAGGTCGGTGTTGCTGTTCCCATCATCATCCGGTTCGGTGCCTGCGTTGCCGACCATGCCGCAGTGCAGAAGCACGTTACCGTCACCACCACGCCGAAGGTCGCCGTGTCGGGGACCTGGGTGCAGCACGATGGTGACGAATGTCGCTCGCTCGACGTCCGGCCCCAGGGTTTCTGGCCGGCCGGCACCAGGGTGCACGTCGCGGTTGACCTGCTCGGAGTAGAGGTGTCCGACGGGCTGTACGGCGGCCGCGACGTCGTTACCAGCGACTTCACCATCCAGCGCAACCTGGTCACCTACGCGGACGCGAAGACTCACATGATCACCGTGAAGAGGGCCGGGGTCTTGGTAGCGCGTTATCCGACGTCGATGGGCCGCGGCGACGACGTCGGAGACACCAGGATGACGACCCGCTCGGGCATCCACATCGTGCTGGACAAGGACGCCACCAAGAAGATGAGCAACCCGAAGTTCGGCTACAAGGATCTGCCCGAGCCCTGGTCGGTGCGGATCAGCAACAACGGCGAGTTCATTCACCAGAACATGAACACCATTGACCAGCAGGGCGTCTCGAACCAGAGCCATGGCTGTTTGAACCTGTCCGACGTCAACGCCAAGGCGTACTTCAACATGGTGGTGTACGGCGATCCGGTAGTGGTGACCGGAACCAGCGTGAAGTTGAGCGCCTCGGACGGCGACATCTACGACTGGGCGATTCCATGGGATCAGTGGACGCCGATCTCGGCATAAGTTGAGCAGCGTCGCCCCTGGCGGCCGCTGTCTTCTTTGGTCGCCGGCCGCCGCTGCTTGTCGACGACGGCGTTGGACTGGCATCAGCAACTGGTCGAGCAATTGCGCTGGCATTGGGAGGGTCTGCTGCCCGACCTGTACCTGCGGGAGTGAGGCTGCCACCGCGATGGTGCCTCCACTCGTGCTACACGGGATTCGCGCTACACGCGAAAGGTCGGCGTCCCACCAAAGTGACGGGCGCGGCAGTGCAGCAGTCTCGAAACTTCCTGTGGTGGCTGTTGATGCGGAGTTGGTGGTCGACGCTATCGAGTTGGCGGCCGGCAGTCACATCTCGTTGTGGGACGCGCAGCTCGTCTGCGCCGCCGTTCGCGCCGATTGCGCGACCGTCTTCACAGAGGACCTGCACAAGGGTCAGGTGATCGCCGGCGTCACAGAGTGAATCCGTTCGCCGGCTGACGGCCAGCAATGCGGTCGGAGCGGCGTCGCCGAGCCGGTAAACTCTCCTGCGTTGCCGCCTTAGCTCAGTCGGTAGAGCATCTCACTCGTAATGAGAAGGTCTGGAGTTCGATTCTCCAAGGCGGCTCGGTACGCGAAAGGCCTCCCGTCTGCAGGAGCAGCCGGGAGGCCTTAGTCGTTGCGCCGGTGTGCCCGGAGGGCCGCGTCATGGCGCTCATTCATCTGGTGATGGAGCCGGCCCTGCGCTTGACCCAGCCGAACGCGGCGGTCCCGACGAACAGGATCAGCGCGACGATGCCGAGCCACAGCAAGCTGTGCACGACGAAGCCGACGATGGCGAGGACAAGCCAGACGACCAGCAGGATTCCGATGATTGCGAGCATGTCCTCAGTATGCCCCTTTCAGCTGCAGGAGCGGGGACCCTGGGATCCACCGCGCCGCCGGCGGCGCGGCG
>JALYXB010000059.1 GCA_030947305.1 Actinomycetota bacterium
AACCGAGTGCTCGACAAGCCCGCCCGCTTCGATATCCGAGCGAACGACGCTTGCGAGTAGCCCACCTCGGCGATCACCTCGATGGTCGCCGCCACAATCTGCGATCGCCGGGCATTCGCGGTCACCGATCGAAACGGACGCGCATCACTATTTACTGACATGAGTAAACTCTACCATGCTCAGGTAATTCCGACTGGCCAGACTCGGTCATGGGGTGCGGCGGCCAGCACGTGATAGTCCCAGGGGAGTCCGCCCAACGTGGTGTGCCTGGTCAGCAGCGAGGGAACAGCCAGTTCAGCGCGCGCTCTGCGGCGCTCGCGTAGAGCGGGTGGCCGGTGTCCTGGCCGTAGGCCAGGTCTTCCAGCGCCGCGCACCGGGCGAAGAACCTGATCCGTGCCATCGCCTCTTCGGGGTCGTCCATACCGCCGTATGCCTTCAACGTCGTCGTGAGAAACGACGGTCCGAAGTCGCGGTAGAGCCGGGCGAAGTCCAATGCCGGGTCGCCGATGGCGGCATCGGACCAGTCGATGATCCCGGTCAGCTGTCCGTCGCGCTCCAGCACGTGCTCAGCGCCCAGGTCTGCATGCACCAGGGTGCGCTGACGGGCCGGCGGCGGCACGCTGCCGCGTAGGACCGCGAGCAGATCCGCCGGCCCGACGAGGCCATCGAGCCATTCCTGCGGATCGGCCCCTTCACCCGGGACGATGTCGGCGACGTCGGCCGGGTCGGTGTCGTGCAGTTCGCGGAGGAACCGTCCCAGCCGCAGGCCCGCTGCCGGGCTCGGCGTGCGGCCCAGCAGCGATAGCCCGGCCAGCAGCGGATAGGCCAGCACCCCGGCCTCCTCGTCGACGAAGCGCGGAGCGGGCACCGGGATCGACACCCGCGACGCCACCACCTTCAGCAGGCGGGCTTCGCGCACCACACTGCGCTGGCCTGCCACCCGAAGGACCAGGTCACCGACGATGAATGCGGTGTTGTCCTGTCCGTTCCCGAGCACGGCCAGAGGCAGGTCGGACAGCTGCGGGGCGCACCGACGCAACGACGTTCTCGCTCGTTGATGCGCTGCCTCATCCATGCCCGCCAGCCATTCTCCAGACAACGGCACTTACTTGCATGAGTAACATCATCCGCCTGGGCATCGGACGGCGCAACACACCGCCTCGGTCGCACCCTGCGACTCGGTCGGGCGGGCTGGTGGCTCAGTCGCCGGCGTCAACGGCGGGCTCGTTGCGAATGGTCAGCGCGGACAACAGCCCACCCGCCACCTGCAGTCCCACGCAGATCCAGATCGCTGCCTTGAACGGGCCGAGGAAGCGGCCGGCGTCGTTGTAGGAGTCGCCGGTGAGCCCGACGATCACCGGCAGCGCCGCCACTGCCAGCAGCCCAGCGGCACGTGCTACCGCATTGTTGACGCCGGAGGCGATCCCAGCCCGCGAGGCCGGCACGGCACTCAGCACGGTCGAGGTGAGCGGCGCGACATAGATAGCCAGGCCGAAGCCGAAGATGGCTACCGCCGGCAATACGGTGAACAGATAGCTGCTGCGCGGCCCCAGCCCGGTCAGCCACACCAGCCCGATCACCCCGATCAACGGACCGATCGCCATCGGCAGCCGCGGCCCGATCCGTTGCGCCAGCGCGCCGAACCTGGCGGCCAGCAGCAGCATGATGAGGGTGACCGGCAGCAGCGCGGCGCCGGCCGCTAGCGGACTGAAGCCGGACACCGTCTGCAACTCGACCACCAGCAGCAATACCGTGCCGCCGTTGGCGGCGTACAGCAGCAGGGTGACGGCGTTGGAGGCGGAGAACTGCCGTGACCTGAACAGTGACAACGGCATCATCGGGTGCGACTCACGGTTCTCCACCACCACGAACGCGACGAGGGCCGCGATGCCGACGATGAGCGGAACGAGCACCGCGGCCGAGCCGAAGCCATCATCGGAGGCCGCGATGATGCCGGCGGTGATCCCGCCGAGGCCGATCACCCCGAGCAGCGATCCCAGCAGGTCCATCCGGCCGGACGCACCCGCGTCCCTGGTCTCTGGCATGTGCCGCACGGCAATCATGATCACTACCACGGCCAGCGGTGGATTGATGAAGAACACCCATCGCCACGACCCGACCTGGATCAGCCAGCCGCCGACGAACGGAGCGATCGCCGAGGCGGTGCCGCTGAGCGCCGACCAGGCGCCGATCGCCTTCGCCCTGTCGGTACTGCGGAATGACGACTGGATAATTGCCAGGCTGGCCGGCGTCAGCAGCGCACCGCCGATGCCCTGCAAGGCCCTGGCACCGATCAGCAACCCGGCGGTCTGGGCCAGCGCGCAGAGCATGGACGCGACAGCGAACCAGGCGACGCCGATGATGAAGACCCGTCGCCTGCCGTACCTGTCCCCGCAGGCGCCTCCGAGCAGGATCAGCGACGCCAGCGTCAGCGTGTAGCCGGTGACCGTCCACTGCAGCGAGGCGAAGCCGACGTGCAGCGAGCGCCCGATGTCCGGCAGCGCAATGTTGACGACGGTCGCGTCGATTCCGGCGATACCGGAACCGAGCACGCAGGCCAACAGGATCCAGCGGCCGGTCGGGGTAGACAGCTGGATGTCCTGCTGCTCCGGCTGTCTGCTCATTGAAGTCCCGGTGGATTTACTCATTGCTCATCGACGCTATTCATCGACACCGGTGACCCCGGGCGAGGCTGCACCCAGCAGCTCGGCGCCGACTCGCAGCACGGCATCGACAAAGCCCGGCGCCGACAGATCGGCGCCGTGGTCCAGCCGCAGCTGCAGGATCAGGCCGTCGCGACCGGCGACCCTGCGGATCGTCACCCAGCCGCCGGCACCCGGCCACGGCAGGCGCCGGCTGCCGGCCACCGATCGCCTGACCCTTGAGTGCACCTGATCGGTGAGCTTGGCCTTGCCATCGAAGCTGAACGACATCGGTGACGCATCCCGCAACACCGGGTCGCCGGTCGGCAACTCGGCCACTTTCTCCATCGGGATGACGGTGAGGGTGCCGGCATCCAACCGGGCCTTGGCGATCTGATGCCAGCCCAGCGAGTCGGCAGCGGCCTCCGGTGGCACAACGATCAGTCGTTTGCGGGTAGCCGCGAGCTCGGTGCCGTCGAGGGCGATCGCCTGCGCCAACACCATTTCGTCGGTGTCCAGCGACCGACGCAGCGTGTCGGTAAGTCGCACTGTGCCTCGCAGCAGCCTCACCCGCCCTCACCCCGTGCCCGGTCCGACAGGGCCCGCCGGTAGGCCATCACCGCCAGCAGGTCGGCCTGGATCGACGCCGCCATCTCCCTGTCCCCGGCGGCTTCGGCCCGCTGCAACTTCGATCGCAGCCGGGACACTTCGCCGGCGGCAACACGTTCGGCCATGGCTGCCAGCACACCGCCTGCGTACAGCCTGTCCGGCTCGCCGGACCTGCGGCGCGGCGGTTCCACCGACAACTCGCTCACCAGCGATCGGACTACACCGGCCGGAACGTGCTCGGCAACGGTGCTGCTCCAGGACGGCCCGCGAGCAGCGGTCGGCGGCCCACCAGCGGCCACGATCCCCTGGTGCACGGCGGCGTAGGCCGGCTCGGTGAAGGCCGCAACGCTGACCTGGGCGTAGTCGGCGGCCACCAGTTCTGGTTGTTGCAGGGTGAGCTTCAGCGTCTCCCGCTCCACCAAGGATCGTTGGTCACGCGGGTTCGGCCGCACCAGGTTAGGACCAGACGACACCGATTCGGCCGGTCCGTTCCGGCGATCCTGTTGCCGCTGATGATCCTGGCCAGACTCCGCTTGCTCCCCCGCCGGTCGGCGACCGTTGTCGGTTCGGCCCGGCTGGGGTGCCGACCGCGTCGGCTGGCCAACCGCGCCGTCCCGGCGGTCACCGCTGCGCGCCTGGTTGCGCACCTCCCGGCGCACCTGCGCCAAGATGTCGGATGCCTCCGCGCCGAGCAGACCGCCCAGCTCGCGGGCGTACTCGTCACGCAGCCGTTCCTGCTTGATCCGGGCCACCAGCGGAACGGCGGCGGCGGTACCGGCCACCCTGCCCTCGGGAGTGTCGAGGTCGTAGCCGGCCAAGGTGGTGCCGATGGCGAAGGCGAACAGGTTCTTACGCCCGTCGACCAGCGCTCGCACGGCGGCGTCGCCCCTTGCCTGTCGCAGGTCGCACGGATCCATTCCCTCCGGAGCGATGGCCACGTAGGTATTGGCGGCGAACCGCTGGTCGGAGTCGAAGGCCTTCAGCGCCGCCTTCTGCCCGGCCGAATCGCCGTCGAAGGTGTAGATCACCTCGCCGCGGATGACGTCAGAATCCAGCAGATACCGGCGCAGCACACTGATGTGCTCGTCGCCGAACGCGGTGCCGCAGGAGGCGACCGCCGTGGTGACGCCGGCCAGGTGCATGGCCATCACGTCGGTGTAGCCCTCGACCACCACCGCCTTGCGCTGCTTGGCGATGTCCCGCTTGGCCAGGTCGAGGCCGTAAAGCATCTGCGACTTGTGGTACAGGGGTGTCTCGGCGGTATTGACGTACTTCGCCTCGATCCGGTCGTCGTCGAACAGTCGGCGGGCGCCGAAGCCAACCGCATCGCCCGCGGCATCTCTGATGGTCCACAGCAGCCGCCGGTGGAATTGGTCGATCGGCCCGCGTTGACCCTGCCGGGCCAGGTTCACCTTCACCAGTTCGTCCAGCGAGAAACCCTGCGCCAGTAGCGTTTTCAACAGACGGTCCCAGCCCCCGGGAGCATAACCGCAGCCGAAGGTGGTAGCCGCCTCCATGTCGAAGCCGCGTTGGACGAGGAAATCGCGGGCCGGCTTCGCCTCGTCGGTCAACAGCTGCTCGGCATAGAAGGCGGCAGCGGCCTTGTTCGCCGCGATCAGCCGGGACCTGGTCCCAGGTTCGCTGCGGGTGGACGCCCCGCCCTCGACCCTGGACAGCGTGATGCCGACCCGGTCCGCCAACCGCTCGACCGCTTCGATGAAACTCAGGTGTTCCAGCGTGGCGATGAAGGTGAAGACGTCGCCACCCTCGTCGCAGCCGAAGCAGTGATAGGTGCCGTGTGACGGCCGGACATTGAACGAAGGAGTCTTCTCGTCGTGAAAAGGGCAGAGCCCCTTGAGGTTTCCACCGCCGGCCGAGCGCAGCGATACATACTCGCCGACGACCTGCTCGATGCGGTTGGCGTCACGGACTCGTTCCTTGTCCGCTTCGGTGATCCGTCCCGCCACCGGGCGAGTCTATGCCGAGCCCGGTTGATCGCCAGCGACTTGTCCACCTACCCCCGGGGTCGCCTGGATCGGTCAGCTGTTGACCGTGAGGTGGCGCCCACATATTTCGGGGCCGGCGGGCGTGGGGCTGCACCCGCATCCAGCCGAGTGGGCGGCAACGGCTTGCGCGGTACCCGAGTGGTGAGGCCACCATCGTCGTCACCGCCACCTCGCCTGTTCCGACCTGGTGGCCGGCGCCGAAGGGCCGTCGGTGACGGGCGGGCACCGGCCGATACCCCATCGCCAAGGCCTAAGGCGCGGAGAACTTTCCGTAAGGCTGCCAGCAGTCCGTTCATCACGCCCTCCTCATTCCCCGGTTGGTGCGCCGCTAACCATGCTGCGCGCGGTCGACGGGGTTGCGATAGAGCTGTCCGCTGACGGCGAACCGGCGTGCACCTGCAGCATCACCCCAGCGCGATCAGTCGACTCCGAGGACCAACCGGCGGTGCCAGGCGATCGCTTGGACGTCGGTGAGCAGTGACACCTGATCCAGGATCACCCGCAGTTTGGCCGCGTCGTCCGGCGCGTTGCCGAAACGGGGGGCGGCGGCCGCATCCAGGGCGTCTGCGCCGCGCTCGGTCAGGGCGGCCACCAGCTCTACCAGGAGTTGCTGCTGGTCGGCCTGCACCCGCAATCGGACAGGGTCGTCCATCACGTACCTGATGGCGATCGCCTTCAGCATCGCCACCTCGGCCCGCAAACGTCGCGGCACCACCAGGTCGGCCCCGTAGCGCGCCAGCGGACTGGACCCGGCGGCTTCCCGGGTGGCGGCAACCGCACCGGTGACCAGCCGCCCGGTCAACTCGCTGGTGGTGCGCTTGAGCCCGGCCTCGCCGATGAGTCCGTGCCGGAACGGCACCGCGGCGGCCACCTCCGGCAGCTGGAGCAGTTCGCCGAGCACGTCAGCGAGATCGGCCGCCGACTCGCTGGAGTGAGAAGTCCTTGCCGACTCGGCCACCGCCAGTCGCTCGTCGGAGTCGACCAGCCGGGCAAGATCGATGCGACCGGACAGGACGCCATCCTCGACGTCGTGCACCGAGTAGGCGACGTCGTCCGCCCAGTCCATGACCTGCGCCTCAAGACACAGTCGGACTCCGCCCTGCGGCCGGATCCAGGCCAGCACGTCCGTCTCGTCGGCGTAGGCGCCGAACTTGCCGCCGGTGGCCGGCCTGGTCCACGGGTACTTGATTACGGCGTCCAGCGATGCCCGCGCCAGGTTGAGGCCGGCCGATTCTCCTTGCGCTGTCAGCACTTTCGGCTCGAGCAGGGTCAGCAGCCGCAGGTTCTGGGCGTTCGCCTCGAACCCACCGGCCAGCCTGCCGACGCTGTTCAGCGCCGCCTCGCCGTTGTGCCCGAACGGCGGGTGTCCGACGTCGTGGGCCAAGCCCGCCAGGTCGACCAGGTCGGCGTCACAGCCGAGCTGCGAGCCGATCCCCCTGGCGATCTGCGCCACTTCCAGCGAATGGGTGAGCCTGGTGCGCGGCACGTCGCCCTCATCCGGGGGTACCACCTGCGTCTTGCCGGCCAGCCGGCGGAAGGCCCCCGAGTGCAGCACCCGCGCCCTGTCCCGCGCAAAGGCCGTGCGCTCCCCCGGCTCGGCGCCGCGCAGCACGGCCGTCTTCGGTTGTTCTAATACCACTCGCTCTACATCGGCGTCGGTGTACGGCGCCACCGGATGCTCGCTCACAGCACCGTCGATCCAGCATGCGACGAGCCGCCGGTCAGCAAGTAGAACAGGCTACCCAGGGTTTCCCTGCTGTAGTACTTCAGCTGGATATCCGACGCGGTTGCCGGCCCCTGCCGCACCGACGACAAGGTCACCGCGAACCCGAGATCGGCCGCCATCGTCGATGCCCGGAAAGCATGCGCCGGATCGGTGACGAGAACCACTGTGTGCCAAGCCTTTTCGTTGATGACGTCGGCTGCTGCCCGCAGGCTGGCCAGGGTATCCGAGCCGACGTCCACCGAAATCAGGTCGGCCCTGGCAATGCCCTTGCCTGCCAGGTACTCCAGGCCGGAAGCACCCTCCGTCGTCCGGTCGCCCGGCTGGCCGCCGCCGAGGGTCACGATGTGATCGGCAACGCCGGCCCGAAACAGCTCCCGGGCGTGGTCCAGCCGCGCCTGGTAGACCGGCGACGGTTTCCCGTTGTACTGCGCGGCACCCAACACCACGATGGCATCTACCCGGTCGCGGTCGTCCCGCCCCCCGACCTGGACAGTGCGGATCACGATGCCGGCAACGATCACCACCGACAGCACCACGAATCCGGCGAGATAGCGGCCGGCGACACGCGCGACGGTGCTCCCCGTCATCATCACCTCCCGCTCGCCGGCCGGCCGGCCGTCAGCATGCGATCATGCCAGCCGTGGTGAGATCGGGCGTGCCACCTCGTCACCTGCGGAGCGTGAGCTACCGACCGAACCACCATCACCCGCTGCCGTCGTGGGTGATGCACATCCCTGCGGTCGAGCAGTTCCTTGCCGCCGAATGGGAGGTCCCGGCCGGCGTCACCATCCTGGTCGGTGAGAACGGCTCCGGGAAGTCGACCATCGTCGAGGCCCTCGCCCAGCGGTATCCGCGGCTGGCCAGAGATCGGGTAGGTCCGACCGACGTGGGCGATGAGTCTGCGCTCGCGGCGAACCTGCTGCTGCGCTGCGATCCGATGGCGTCCAAGGCCGGATTCTTCCTGCGGGCCGAGGTGATGCACAGTTACCTGCGGTCTCGGGACGCCCGCACCGGGAGCACCGAGCCGGACTTCGGCGACGCGCCGACGCTGGCTCGCAGCCACGGCGAAGGGTTCCTCTGGGTGCTGCAGCAGCACTTCTGGGAGCAGGGTGTCTATTTCCTCGACGAACCGGAATCCGCGCTGTCGTTCTCCTCGTGCCTGGCCCTGCTGTCGCTGCTGGACACCATGCGGGCCGAGGGCAGCCAGCTGATCGTGGCCACCCATTCCCCGCTGATCGCCGCGCTCCCCGACGCCACCCTGCTGGAGCTGGGCGACTGGGGTATCCGGGAAACCCGTTGGGAACAGCTGGATCTGGTCCGGCAGTGGCGCGGGTTCATGGACCGGCCAAACATCTTCCTGCGGCACCTGTTCGACAACTGAGGCCGACCGACCGTCGCAGCGCCTCGTCGGTCGGCATCGGGTGCGGGCCAACCCGTCCTGCTGCCACCGCCGCATGCGCAGGCCGCCTTCATTGGGCGCCGGCATCATCAACACGGCACGGTGGCGAACCGGTAACGACCTCGATCCGGCCGGGCCGGCGTCGGCGGCGCCGTTGCTAAGGTCCGGTGGTGGCCAGAGGGCGCACCCTGCGCGCGGAATCGAAGGTGGTGCTGCTGGCGGTCCTCGTGCTGATGGCCGGCTGCACCTCAGCCGCCGGGCTGGCGACAACCGGGCAGCAGCAGGTGCCAGGACCACCGCCGACGACCGGCAGCATCCCAGCACCGGCCACCGCGCCGGGCTCGCCCACTGGCGAAGGGTCCAACGGGGCCGCTGCACCTGCTGCTCCCCGGTCGCCGCCTTTAGGATCGTCGATCGGTCCTGGCCCCAGCGCCGCCACCACACCACGCTCCGGTCGGGACGTCATCGGCAGTGCCGGCATTGGCGATCCGTACTACCCGACGGCCGGCAACGGCGGCTACAACGTGGCTGGCTACGACGTCGACCTGATGTATCTACCCGGCAGTGGAGCGCTGACCGCGACGACCACGGTCACCGCAGCGGTGACCAGCGCAGACGCGTTGCAGCGCTTCGACTTCGACCTGCAACCGACCTTGAAGGTGAGCGCCATCACCATCAACGGCGCGCCCGCCACCTTCAGCCAGCGGAAGGCCGAATTGGTGGTGACGCCGGCGACGCCGCTGCCCGCCCGTTCCGAGTTCACCGCGAAGGTCACCTACCACGGCACTCCGACGCTGATCAAGGGCGGCACGGCCGGGCTGGGTGACGGCGGCTGGTATCACACCAAATCCGGCGGGGCATTGGTGGCCGGCGAGCCATTTTCCGCCTCCGCCTGGTATCCGGCCAACGAACATCCGTCCGACCCTGCCACCTTCGCTGTCACCGCCACCGTGCCCACGAAATGGCAGGTGATATCGGGCGGGGTGCAGCAGACCAGCGGGCTGCCGGCGGCCCCGGTCGGGATGCACACCGTCCGCTGGGTGGAATCGGTGCCGATCGCCACCTACCTGACCACGCTGTGGATCGACACCTTCACCGTGCGGAGCGGCCAGCTGCCCGACGGTAGGCCGGTGGAGTCTGCGCTGGCGGCCGGTGACGTCAAGGACCGCTCGCTGCACGATGAGACACCGGCGGTGCTCACCCTGCTCACCAAATACTTCGGGCCCTACCCGTTCCCTGCCGTCGGCGGTATCTACTCGAACGAGAATATTCCGTTCGCGCTGGAGACGGCGACCAGGCCGGTGTATGCCAACTGGGTCAACCTGGACACCGTTGTGCACGAGTTGGCCCATCAGTGGTACGGCGACGACGTGATCATCGACCGCTGGTCGGATGTCTGCCTGAATGAATGCTTCGCTTCCTACGCCCCGTGGCTCTGGCATGCCGACATGGACGGTAAGAACCTCGATCAGCAGTGGAAACGGCTGATGGCGTCCGCCGCCGCCAACCCTGAATTCTGGCAGTCCCCGCTGGTCGACATGGGGCCGGGCAACGAATTCGGTGCCGTCTACCAGCGCGGCCCGCTGGCGCTGCACGTTCTGCGAAAAGCTATGGGCGACACAGAGTTCTTCGCGTTCCTGAAGAAGTGGCCGGCCACTTATGGCGGCCGCAATGCCAGTTTTGACGCTTTCGAGGCGATGGCCTCGCAGCTGGCCGGCAGGGACCTAAGTCAGCTGTTCAGAATCTGGTTCCGGGGGACAACGACGCCGACGAAGGCGGACTATCCGGCCGACCTGCAGTGACCCCCGCGGTCATCTTCGTGCGCCAGCCCAGCCGTGTCGGTCATCCCTCCAGCGCGGCCCAGTCAACGATCGGATCCGACATCAGGTTGATGGTGGCCAGCAGCCCCCGACGGGCCGCCCTGACCCCGGGATCGTCGGCGTTGACCAGCACCTCGTCGAAAAAGGTGTTGATGGGCGCCGTCAGCGGCATCGCCACCCGGGCGAAGTCGGCGACACCGCCGCCGCCCTGCCAACTGCCTGCGACCTGCTGCAAGGTCTGGTGCAGCGACCGCTCGGCCGGTTCGGTCAGCTGGGACGGATCGTAATGGGCCGGCACGTCGGGACCGACGATGCGCCGTGACCGCTGCAAGGCCGTGCTCAACGCCGTGAACTGCGCGTCGGCCGTCAACGATCGCAGGTCGGCGATCGCCGCGTCGGCCACGGCCGGCACGTCGGCCAGCGGTAGCGTCGCCTGCACGATGTCGTGCGGCATCCCGCTGTCCAGCACCGCCCGCTCATAGCGCCGGACGGCGAATTCGTGGGCGTCGGCCAGCGCCTGCGGGGATACCGAAACGCCTTGTGCCGTCAACTGTTTGGCTGCTGCCGCCAGTCCGCTGGTTA
>JALYXB010000080.1 GCA_030947305.1 Actinomycetota bacterium
GGTGTCACCGCAAATTGTTAGGCTGACTAAATGGCCACCACCCTGGAACAACGCGCACCGGTGGCTCAGGCCAACGCCACCACCTTGCCTCGCCGCGGCTGGGTCAGGCGACTGTTCGACTACTGCCGGCGCTACCCGGCGATCACAACGCTGGCCATTGTTGGTTCCTGCGCGCTGGCACTGAACGCCGTCACCCCGCTCTTGACCAAGGTCGTGATCGACGACATCGATCGGCACGACTCCGGCTCCACCAGCTGGGCCATCATCGGACTGGTGGCGGTCGCCTTCGGGCTCTTCGGCACCACCTTCCTGCGCCGCTGGTCGGCCGGCAAGCTCAGCCTGAACGTCCAGCACGATCTTCGGCAGGACGTGTTCGCCGCTATCCAACGGCTCGACGGCCCCGGCCAGGACAAGCTGCGCACCGGCCAGGTCGTCTCGCGGGCGAATTCGGACCTGCAGATGGTGCAGGGACTGATGGCCATGGTGCCGATGGTGTTCGGCCAGCTGGTGATGTTCGCGGTGTCGCTGGTGCTGATGCTGATGCTTTCTCCACTTCTGACGCTGACAGCGCTGGTCGTGGTGCCGGCGGCGGCATTTTTGGTCCGGCAATTCCGCACCACACTGTTCCCGGCGACCTGGGTGGCTCAGCAGTCCGCTGCAGATCTGGCCGACATCGTCGAGGAAGACGTCACCGGGGTGCGGGTGGTGAAGGGATTCGGCCAAGAAGAACGCGAGATCGGCCGCCTGCGGGCGGCGGCAAAGGTGTTGTACGCCAACCGGTTACGTGCCGCCCGCATCCAGGCACGGTCGAATATTCTGTCCAGCGTCACCTCGCTCGGCCAGGTCGCCGTGCTGCTGTTGGGTGGATTCTTGACGATCACCGGATCGATCGGGCTGGGCACCTTCATCGCTTTCACCCTGTACCTGGCGGCGCTGGTTGCCCCGACCAGATCCATTTCCATGATGTTCGTGCTGGCCCAACAGGCCGGCGCAGCCGTCGACAGGGTGCTGGAGATCGTCGACATGGACGCCGGCATCCGTGATCCGGGGCAGCCGCTACCGATTCCGGCCGGTCCGCTCCCGGTGACGCTGCGGGACGTCCGATTCGGCTACTCCACTGCCGACGCCGTGCTGGAGGGATTCAGCCTGACCGTCCCCGCCGGGCAGACGGTCGCGGTGGTCGGCCCGTCCGGCTCCGGAAAGTCGACACTGTCGCTGCTGCTCCCCCGGTTCTACGATCCGCAATCAGGAAGCATCGCCGTCGGCGGGGTCGACGTGCGGGAGGTGACGCTGGCCGAGCTCAGGGACGCCGTCGGAGTGGTCTTCGAGGAAGCATTCCTGTTCTCTGCCAGCATCTCCGATAACATCGGCTACGGCCGGCCGGGCGCCACCGAGGCCGAGATCCGGGCCGCCGCCGTTGCCGCCGAAGCTCACGAGTTCATTCAACACATGCCAGCTGGCTACGACACCGTGATCGGCGAGCGCGGCCTCACCTTGTCCGGTGGTCAACGGCAGCGGTTGGCGCTGGCACGGGCGATGATCACGGACCCGCGGGTGTTGATTCTGGACGACGCCACCAGCGCCGTCGATCCGGCCACCGAGGCGGCCATCCACGACACCCTGCACCGGCTGACGGCCGAGCGCACCACAATCCTCATCGCGCACCGCCGGTCAACCCTGGCCCTGGCAGACACCGTCGCCGTCGTCGAAGGCGGCCGAGTGGTGGACCACGGCACCCACGCCGAGCTCACCGGGCGCTGTCCGCTGTACCGCTCGCTGCTGGGTAGCGACCTGGCGGACATCCCGGCGGAGTCCGAGCTGATCGCCGGCCCTGATGGGCTCACCAGTCAACTCTGGCCGGCCGCGGATCCACATGCCGACGACGGACCCGATGGAAAGGTCGGCGCGGCGGCGGCCGGCCGGGCCCGCGGCGGGATCGGCGGGATGGTCTCCGGGATGGCCGACGTTCCGATGACACCGGACCTGCTGGCCCGAATCGACGCCCTGCCGCCGGCCAGCGACACCCCGGTCGCTGAATCCTCAGCGGACGCCCAAGGCGCCGCCGACGGCGTCACCTTCGAGGGCGCAGCCGATGGGACACAACGCTTCTCGCTCTGGCAGACGCTACGGCCGGTGCGGCCACTTTTGCTGTGGGGGGCGGTACTCGTCGGGTTGGACGCCATCGCCGCCGCCGTGCTGCCTGCCCTGTTGCGCGCCGGGGTCGACTCCGGCGTCGCGCGCCACTCCTTCCACGTCATCATCTGGCTGACGGTGATCTCGGCGCTCATCGTGGTGGGCGACTACCTGGTGCAGCGGGCACAAACGGTGACCATGGCCAGGTCCGGCGAATCGGTGCTTTATCACCTGCGCAGCAGGGAGTTCGTGCATCTGCAGCGGCTTGGTCTTGACTATTACGAGCGTGAGATGGCCGGCCGGATCATGACCAGGATGACCTCGGACGTCGATGCCTTGTCCTCGTTCCTGCAGACCGGGATGGTGACGGCGGTGGTGTCGCTGTCCACCTTCGTCGCCATCGCCATCGCACTGCTGATCATGAACCCGGCGCTGGCCGTGGTGGCGTTCGGGGTGCTGCCAGTTCTCGCGGTAGCGACGGTCCTGTTCCGCCGCTACTCCACCAAGCAGTACACAAAGGCCCGTGAGCAGGTTGCTGTCGTCAACGCCGATCTGCAGGAAAACGTCGCAGGACTGCGGGTTTCCCAGGCGATGGGCCGGCAGGACACCAACAGCGCTGCCTTTGCGGAGAAGTCGGACGCCTACCGGAAGGTTCGGATGCGGGCGCAAACCGCGATATCGCTCTACTTCCCGTTCGTCGCGTTGCTTGCCGACCTGGCCGCGGCAGCGGTCCTGGCCGTCGGCTCTCACCGGGTGGGCGCTGGTGTGCTGACCACCGGCACTCTATTAGCGTTCGTGCTGTACCTGGATAGCTTCTTCACCCCCATCCAGCAGTTGTCGCAGGTATTTGACGGCTACCAACAGGCCAGGGTCGGACTCACCAGAATTGGCGAACTGCTGGACACCCCGACGTCCACACCCGCTGCGGCGCAACCGGTCCCGGTGCGATCGCTGAAGGGTGAGATCGACGTGGAGCACGTCGGCTTCAGCTATTCGGCGGATGCGGGGCCGGCCCTGATCGACGTCGACCTGCATTTCTCGGCGGGCGAGACGGTCGCTGTCGTCGGCACCACCGGCGCCGGGAAGTCGACCTTGGTCAAGCTGATCGCCAGGTACTACGACGTCAGCTCGGGAAGGGTGACCGTTGACGGCACCGACATCCGCCGGCTCGACCTGCCGACCTACCGTCGGCATCTGGGTGTGGTGCCGCAAGAGGCACACCTGTTCGTCGGCAGCATCCGCGACAACATCGCCTACGGTCGGCCGGAGGCGGCCGACGCCGAGGTCGAGACCGCCGCCAGATCGGTCGGCGCACTGGAGGCGATCGCCGGGCTGTCGGGCGGCTTCCGGCACCAGGTCGATGAGCGCGGCCGCAACTTGTCCGCCGGCCAACGTCAACTCATCTCGCTGGCCCGCGCCGAACTGGTGCAGCCGGAGGTGTTGCTGTTGGATGAAGCAACGGCCGCCCTCGATCCCGCGGCGGAGCAGGCAGTACTAGATGCCACCGACCGGCTGGCCAAGGGCCGCACCACGGTGGTGGTGGCCCATAGACTCACCACCGCATCGCGGGCGGACCGGATTGTGGTGATGGCGCACGGCCGGGTCGCCGAGATCGGTACCCACGATGAGCTTTTGGCTCGCGGCGGTGTCTACAGCGACCTGTACTCCAGCCGTGACGAGGGCTGATCAGTCCCCCGGGCCTCAGTGGCACGCTCGTGGGGCGTCGCATGTGTAGGGTCGCCACCGCCGTAGCGGTTCGCAATGTCTCTGCGCGTTGCGAACCGCTGGTGGCGTTGCGAAGGTTGGCCCATTAACCCTTACGGAAGCCTTGCAGGACAACACTTCTGACCACCGGCCGATAACGGTTGCTGGCCGGGCCGGCGGATGCTCACTCGGCGAAGGTGCTGGCCCCAGGGACATCGTTCAGCTGCTATCCCCGACGCTGGTCAGATCGCGGGTCGGGTGGCCCGCGCCGGGGTGCGCTGGCGCAGCACGGAGGCGATCCGGTCCAGCACTTCTTCCGGGAGTTCACCTTCGGCGCGCTGCTCCACGGTGAGCGGCGGGATCCGCAGATAACGCTCGGGGGCAGACGCCGCGCGCTCCCGGAAGGCCTGTTCCGGATCCACCCCGGTGACGGCCGACGTCGCCTCGATCGTCACCACCGTGCCGGCGTCCACGGCTTCCACCTCATTGACCTGTGCGTCGGCCGCCGCCGCGTCGGCACCCTCGATGGCGATCTCGAGGGTGCCGGCCAATTCACGATCGGGCGACTCTTCGTCGAGCGCCGCCGAACCCGGATCCACCAGGATCGTCAGATCGGGCCAGGCTCCGCGGGTCACCCAGCTGCCGAGCCGCAACAGCCGCTCCTCGTCAAGTCCGCCTTGCGCCCCGAACCGCACCACCACCGAGTCCAGGTAATCCTGATACACCACCACCCCACCGCACGATAGCTCCGGCTCGACCCGCGTCCGCAGCGTGTCGGCCAGGTCGGCCGTTGCGCGCAATGCCATCGCCAGGGACGAGTACGACGAGGCCGGCCAGTTCTCCCCCCGTTCAAGCATGGTGCGCCAACCGTCGGATTCCATCCGGCGGACCAACGCGTCGGCAACCAAGGAGTTGGCGGTCCGGTCGCAGCCCTCGACAGCGATCAGCACACCGGGCCGGTCCTGATGCTCGGCCAACAGCCGGCGCCGCCGAACCATCCTGGAGACGATGCCGGCCCGCATCCCGCCAACCTGCCGGCCGGCGATCAGCGACACCACGATCGCGACCAGACCACCGATGGCCAGCACGATGCCCGGCCCGGACACCGCAAAGGCGAAGGCGCCGATCGTCACGGTGTGAGCGCCGATGGCGCCGGCCAGCACGGGGCCGACGGCGATGGCACCCAACAACGTCAACCGCACCGACGACATGACGAAGGCGAACACTCTGCCGCGCAACTGATCCGACACTTCGTGGCCGATCATGGTGAACCCGGTGATCCAGGCGACGCCGGCGGCCAACCCCATCGCCGCCGCGGTGATCACCGCGCCGACGAAGTCCGGCACCAGGCTCATCAGCAGCAACATCGCGCCGGCCAACCCGACACAGACGGTGAACACCACTCGACGCGGCAGGGCCGGCAACACCTTGGGTCCGACCAGCATGCCGAGCGCCAGCCCGGTAAAGACCGACCCGAACAGGATGCCGTAGCCGGCGTTGCCGGCCCCGAGCGTCGCCACGTAACTCTGCGCCACCCCGGCGACCAGGCCACCGGCACCGAAGGCGCCGAGGATTCCCAGGTACAGCGCGCGCATCACGGAGGAGTTCTTGACGAAGGAGATGCCCTCACGGATCAGCGAAAAGACGCTGCGGGTGGAGCTGCGCTCGCCGACGAAGGACGGAATCATCCGCCGGGAGAAATACAGCACGGACGACGTCACCGCGAAGGTAGCGGCGTTGAACACCAACGCGATGGTGATGGCGGTGCTCGAGGCGTTTCCGGAAATCAGGCCGGTGGACTGGATCACCTCCTGTGGCGCCGAGGCGAAGAACTGCGAGACGGTGGACAGCAGCGCGAAGATCAGCGCGGCCACCGGCACCATGCCATAGATCGATACATAGTTGAGCTGGTTGGCCACCGCGAGCCGTTCCCGCGGCACGATATTGACCCACATGGCTTGCTTGGCCGGGGTGGAGAACAGCCCGACCGCCTCTACCAGGAATTGCCCGACCAGCAGCACCGTCAGGTTGTGGCCGAAGGCAATCACCATGTACAGCGCGAAGGCGACCAGGTCGGCGCTGATGGCGATCGCCCGCCGGTCGAACCTGTCTACCAGCGAACCAGCGACCGGGCCGAAGATGAGATCGGGCAGCAGCCTGGTGACCAGCACGCCCGACACCGCTGTGCCCTGCATGATGCTGGACGAGTCACGGGTCAGGTAGGCAGCCAATGCGGTGGTGGCCAGCAGTCCCAGCCAGTCGCCGAGGCTGGACAGCGTGATTGCCCCCCACAGCCGGCGGAACACCACGATCCGGAACAGGGAGCCGAGCGCGCTGGGTGGCTTGGTCGGAGCACCGATCCAGCTCACGTCACCGCCCGTTGAAAAGGTCGACGATGTTCTGGATCAGATGCTGGCCGGCGCCGCTGCCGACCAGACCGAAAGCTACGAAGATGAACGCACAACCCCAGCCGGTGGCCGACTTCCTACCGGACCTGCCCTGTCTGGCCGCCGCGCGGCGGGCCGATCTGCCCGCCCTGGTCCTGGCAATCAGCTCGCGCATCACCAGTGTGCGTTCGGCACCGGAGGTGTTCCGCAGCCGGTCCAACAGTTCTTGGGTGCCAGCCGGCTGATCCATCCGACCGGCTGCCGCCACCTGAGAGGGCGTTCCCGGCATCGCGGCCGGCCGGCCGGCGCCGCGCCGCAACGGGGCGGCAACCGACGGCGCCACTACCGCTTTGGCCGCAGCGGCCTGCCGGGCGGCATAGGGCGACGCCGCACCCGGCCCAGCTGCCGTCGTCACCGAATGTGTCTCCCGTTGCACACCGCGCTGGGCCAGCCGTCGGTCCGATTGTCGTTGCGCCCCTTCGAGTGCGGTTTGCCGCGCTTGCCGCGTCGCATAGTCCGCGGCATCCTTCTGCGCAGCCAGCTTGGCCTCTGCCGCACGCCGAGCCGGATCGGACAGCTGCGGGATGAGCGTCGCCGGATTCGGTGGCGGCAGGCTGAATGCGGCGTCGGCGGCCGGGCCCTCGGCCAGCGGATCGGCGAACACCACGCCCCTGTCGATGTACACGATGGGGTCGGCGGTGCCGTCCGTTCCGGTCAGTGCGTCGCCGGGCCGGTCGTAGCGACCGCCGCCGGTGCCAGCACTCGGTGAGGTCATAGCTTGATCGTAGGAGACCGCGCCAGCGG
>JALYXB010000114.1 GCA_030947305.1 Actinomycetota bacterium
GTTCCCGGTCCGATGCGCTGCGGGGTCATCTGACGCCCAACAGTTTGCTGTCGCCGTACCACGTCATAGACAGAGTGTGCCAAGGCACAAGCATGCAGCGCTGCCGCATCGTGGTGTGGTGCGCCGGTTGCCTCAAAATCGCGGGGCCCGGTGGACCAAATCTGGTGATCTAGCGACGATGGGCGAATCTGGAGCCACGTTCTGCGGGAACTCCTGCGGGAACTCCCACGGCCGCCGGCGGACCTGCGGGCAGTAGGTTTCCTGCATGGCAATCCAGACATCCGCCGCAACGGCCCGATCCATTGAGGCGAACGGGCTCAACGTGATCGGGGAGGCCGAACGGCACGGCACTCCCCGCTCCCTGTTCTGGCCATGGTTCGCCTCGAACATCTCGGTGCTCAGCATCAGCTACGGCTCCTTCGTCCTCGGATTCGGGCTGAGCATCTGGCAAGCCCTGATCGCCACCGTCATCGGAGTGATCGTCTCGTTCCTACTGTGCGGCTTCGTCTCGCTGGCCGGCAAACGCGGGTCGGCCCCCACCCTTGTACTGTCCAGGGCCCCGTTCGGGGTCAACGGCAACCGGGTCCCGTCGTTCCTGTCCTGGCTGCTGACGGTCGGCTGGGAAACAGTGCTGGTGGTTCTTGCGACGCTGGCAACCGCCACTGTTTTCGGCCGCCTGGGTTGGGGCGGCGGCACCCTCACCAAGCTCATTGCTCTGCTGGTTGTTGCCGGAATCACTGTGGTGGCAGGGGTTTTCGGATTCCGGCTGATCATGAAACTGCAAACTTGGGTGACCATAGCGACCGCCGTGCTGACGGTCGGCTACATGGCGCTGGGCGCCGGCCACATCCACTGGTCGGCCGTCTCCGCGATGCCCAACGGTGGGGCACCGGCGGTGATCGGCGCAACCGTGATGCTGGCAACGGCACTCGGACTCGGTTGGACCAACTGCGCCGCCGATTACTCCCGCTATCTACCGCGGCGCTCCTCCAGCGCCGGGGTGGTCGGCTGGACCACCTTCGCCGCCTCCCTCGGCCCGGTGGTGCTGATCATCTTCGGGCTGTTCCTGGCCGGATCCGACCCGGGCCTGTCGAAGGCGGTCGGCGCCGACCCGATCGGCGCACTCACCCAGATCCTGCCCACCTGGTTCCTGGTCCCGTTCGCGATCGTCGCCATCCTGGGGCTGATCGGCGGCACCGTGATGGACATCTACTCGTCGGGTCTGTCGCTGCTCAGTCTGGGCTTGCGAGCGCCGCGGTACGTCGCGGCACTGATCGATGGCTGCCTGATGACCATCGGCGCTGTCATGGTGGTCTTCTTCGCCGACAATTTCGTCGGTCCGTTCCAGGGATTCCTGATCACCGTCGGGGTACCGATCGCCACCTGGACCGGGATCTTCCTGGGGGACCTGGCGCTGCGCCGCCGCGATTACAGCGACGCCGACCTCTACGACGCGGGTGGCCGCTACGACTCGGTCCGCCCATTGCCGTTGTTGCTGCTGGTGCTCGGCACCGCGGTCGGCTGGGGCCTGGTGACCAACACCTACGCCGGCTGGTTGTCCTGGCAGGGCTACCTGCTAACGCCCTTCGGCTTCGGCGGCAGGCAGGGGAACTGGGCGGGGGCCAACCTTGGCGTACTGGCGGCATTGCTCATTGGTTTCATCGGCATCCTGTTCACCCGAGCGCAGGTTCGCCGCCAAGAGACCCTCACACCGGTGATCGCCCCCACCAGGTAGCGGAAACCTGTCATGACGCGCCGTCCGCCCGCGGCGCGGCGTGACAACTTCCCGCTACCTGCCGGGGCGCCCGCGGCGCGGGTGGACGATGCACAGGGCAGCTGCGACATCTCGGGCCGCCCGGGACTCACGTAGCGTCGGTGCGTGAGCAGCGGACAGCGGATCGGCCACCTGGCCGGCGCAGAGCATCCGGATGATGCCCGTCATCCCTCCGTCCGCGGACCCAAGGCATTGTTGTCACTTCGCGGGCTGCGGCTGCTGGTTACTGCACGACTGCTCGGCGCATTGGGTGACGGCGCCTTCCAGGCGTCGCTGGCCGGCGCGGTGTTGTTCAGCCCCGAGCGCAGCACGAGCGCTGCCGCCATCGCCGGCGGATTTGCTGTGCTGCTGTTGCCGTACTCGGTCCTCGGGCCGTTCGCCGGCGCGCTACTGGATCGCTGGAGCCGCCGGCAGGTGCTGGTCTGGGCCAACGGTGCCCGCAGCGGGCTGGTGCTGATCGTCGCGGTGGCCATCGCGGCGCAGGCACCGGCGGGGGTGCTGTTCGTCTGCGCCCTTTTCGTGACGGGTGCGTCCAGGTTCGTCGGCTCCGGGTTGTCGGCCAGCCTGCCGCACACGGTGCCGGAAGACTCGTTGACCGGGGCGAACTCGCTGGCCACCACCGCGGGATCGATCGCCGCCGTCATCGGCGGCGGCCTGGCATTCGGGCTGCGGGCGCTGCTCGGCACCACCCACATCCCGATCGCCCTCGTCACCGGCAGCGTGGTCATTTTCTACCTGTTGTCGGCCTGGTCGTCTTCACTGTTCGGTCGCGGCGATCTTGGCCCCGACGAAACCGACGAACCGCCACAGCCGATCTTGGCCGTGTTGCAGGGCCTGGCGTCCGGGGTGCACCACCTGTGGCGACGACCGACCGTCGGGCTGGCTATCGGCATGATCGTGATGGTTCGGTTTTGCTTCGGGCTGGCGACCCTATTGGTACTGCTGTTGTTCCAGCATCATTTCCACGGGCACGGAATCTTCGCCGCGGGCGTCGCCGGTATCGGTCAGGTGCTTGCGGTCTCCGCGGTCGGTCTGTTCCTGGGCGCCGTCTCGACCTCACTGTTCGCCCGCCGGGTCGGCTTACGCGGCTATCTGGCCGGGCTGCTGGCGCTGTGTGCGCTGGTGGTGCTGGTGGCCGGCAGCCGGTTCACCGAGCCGATGACGATGCTCACCGCTTTCGTGCTCGCCTTCGGGTATCAGTCGGCCAAGGTGTGTGCAGACACCGTTGCCCAGGCCGATTCCGACGACGCTTTCGTCGGCAGAGTGTTCGCCGTTTACGACACCGCGAACAACCTGTCCTACGTGGCAGCCTTCGCCCTCGGGGTGTTGGTGGTGCCGCCGGACGGCTTCGGCTACCCGGCCATCTATCTGGCGGCCGGGGTGTACCTGCTGGCGGCCATCGGCTACTGGTGGGGCAGCGGCAAACTGGCCGCACGGAGCAGCTAGCCGGCGAGAACTACTGCGGGGTGACGCCCTCCCGTTCGGCCCAGGCCAGCAGCTCGGCGGTGGCGACCTCGGGGTCGAGCGGGCCGCGCTCCAGCCTCAACTCCTTCAGGAACGCCCACGCCCTGCCGACAACGGGGCCGGCCGGCACGCCAAGCAGCCGCATGATGGCGTTGCCGTCCAGATCGGGACGCACCCGTGCCAGATCTTCGGCCGCCGCAATCACGGCGATCCGCGACTCCAGTGAGTCGTAGGCGGCCCGCAGGGCGGCCTTACGCCGCTGGTTGCGGGTGGTGGAGTCGGCGCGCACCAGCTTGTGCAGCCTGGGCAGTAGCGGTCCGGCATCGGTGACATATCTGCGCACCGCGGAATCGGTCCACTCTCCAGCGGAGAAACCGTGGAACCGCAGGTGCAACAAGGTCAGGTTGGCAACGTCCTCGGTGATCTGCTTGGGAAACTTCAACGCCTGCAAGCGTTTCCGGACCAGCTTGGCGCCCTTTACCTCGTGGTGATGAAAGCTCACTCCGCCCCCGGGTTCGAACCTGCGGGTGGCCGGCTTGCCGATGTCATGCAGCAATGCGGCCAGCCGCAGCGTCTGGTCCGGACCGTCCTTTTCCTGGGCGATCGCCTGCTCCAAGACGGTCAGGCTGTGCTGATAGACGTCCTTGTGCTGGTGGTGCTCGTCCTTCTCCAGCTTGAGCGCCGGCAGCTCCGGCAGGATGATGTCGGCCAGCCCGGCGTCGACCAGCAGGGTCAGCCCGGCCCGTGGGTGCGGCGCCATGATCAACTTAACCAGTTCTGCCTGAACCCGCTCGGTGGTGATCCGCTGCAGCTGCGGCGCCATGTCGACGATCGCGGCGCGCACCCGCGGGGCGAGCACCAGATCCAATTGGGCCGCGAAACGAACCGCCCGCAACATCCGCAGTGGGTCTTCGGTGAAGCTCTGCTCCGGGGAGGCCGGCGTATCGAGGCGGTGCGCCGCAAGGTCTTTCAGTCCGCCGAACGGGTCGGTGAATACGTGGTCCGGCACCGATATCGCCATCGCGTTGATGGCGAAGTCGCGGCGCTGCAGGTCGTCGGAGAGGGTGTCGCCGAAGGTGACGACAGGATTGCGGGAGTCGCCGTCGTACAGGTCGCTGCGGAAGGTGGTGATCTCGATGAGCAACCCGTTCTTGCCGACCCCGACAGTGCCGAAGTCGATCCCGGTGTCCCACAACGAGTCTCCCCACGGCCGGAGGATCTGCTGGATCCGCTCCGGTCGGGCGTCGGTGGTGAAGTCCAGGTCGCTTATTACCCTGCCCAGCAGTGCGTCACGGACCGAGCCACCCACCAGATACAAGTCGAAGCCATTACTGCGGAACAGCTTTCCCAGTTCGTCGACTACCGGTGAGATTTCCAGCATGGCGGCAAGGTCACGTTGCTGGGTATCGGTGAGCCGGCCGGCGGCGCTTGCGGATGCGGCCGCGGGCTCGACCGGCGACGATCCGGGGGCGGCAGGCGCGGCCGGCGGAGTTGCAGCCGGGCCGGGTCCGAGCCGGCAGGCTGATTCTGGCCCAGCGGTGATGTGAGCGTCGGTCCGGCGCCGTGCCTCAGCGGCTTTGCGTTCCGGCGGTTCGGTAGGGGATGGCACGTCTGGCGATTGTACGGACGGTCCGGCAGGCACCTGCCGAACGAAGATCGGCCGTTGATCGCGGGTCGCTGCCCCGAAACCGACGCCACGGGTGTTTGTGGGGCGCGATCACCGGGTACCTGTCCATTCGTGCCCCTTCGCTGACGCGGGCAAGTCGGCGACAGGTAGCGTCCACGCCGATCGTCCCCAGCCGCCCCGGAGGTGTCATGACTGCACCGGGATCGCTGATGGGCGGCCGCTACCGCCTCGTCAACCCGATCGCGGCAGGCGGAATGGGATCGGTCTGGGAAGCCTGGGACCAACTGCTGCAGCGCAGAGTGGCGGTCAAGCAGCTACTACTACAACCGGGCTTGACCGAGGCGGAGGCCGCGAACGCCCGCAACAGGGTCATCCGGGAAGCCCGATTCACCGCCAGACTTCATCATCCGAATGCCGTCACCCTGTACGACGTCGTCGAACAGGACGGGCTGCCTTGCTTGATCATGCAGTTCGTGCCGTCCCGCAGTCTGGCTGCGTTGGTGGGGCAGGAGGGCCCGGTGCAGCCGCTGTACGCCGCCCGGATAGGCACCGAGGTCGCATCCGCGCTGGCAGCAGCCCATCAGGTCGGCATCGTTCATCGCGATGTCAAACCCAACAACGTGCTGGTCACCGATGACGGCTCAGCCAAGCTCACCGATTTCGGGATCTCCCGGGCGATCGGTGACGTGAACGTGACCGCCACCGGGATCTTGACGGGTACCCCGGCGTTTCTGGCCCCCGAGGTGGCTCGCGGCGGGGTGGCGGGATTCCCCGCCGATGTGTTTTCGCTGGCCGCCACCCTTTACGCCGCGTTGGAGGGCACGCTGCCCTTCGGTACGGATACCAACCCGATGGCGATCCTGCACCGGGTCGCTTCCGGCCAGCTGATCCCGCCGCGACATTGCGGACCGCTGACACCACTGCTGCTCAGGATGCTGGCATCCGAACCGGCCGATCGGCCGTTCATGGTCGATGTCGTTCGTGCGCTGACCGAGCAGCGTGAGCAACTGTCGGGATCGCGGCGAGCAGCCCAGCCGGCGACGATCTCGGTACCGGCGCCGACCGTCCGCCAGTGGCCGGCCGAGCCACCAGGAGGACTGCTCGGCAGGTTGGAACTCATCGGCGTTGCGGCCGATCAACCTTCGAGCAGTCCCGTGCCCGCCGGAACCGAGCCCGTTACCCGCCGCCGAGCCCGCGGCGCGTTGCTGGCGGCCGTCCTGCTCGTGCTCGTTGGGGCGATCGTGGTGACCTTTCTGCTGCTCGGAAATCGGGACGGGAGTGGTCAGGTCGGGAGGCCGGCGTCTGCAACTGGGCAGCAGGCCGCAACGGCCACTGCGCCGACTCCCTCCACCGGGTCGACTCAGAACAGCTCGACGCTGGCCGCCGGCGCCGCGCTGCCCCCGAGTTCGGACGGCCACCCCCGCTCATCGCGTTCCGTGGGTTCGGTCGGCACCGCCAGGTCCACCCGTCCCCCGAGCTCAGCGGGGCGGAGCGCCGCCGCACCGATCACCGCCACCACACCGACGTCCCACGCTTCCTCATCGACCAGGTCGGCCACAACGTCCTCGACGAGGATCTCCACCACCTCGACGACGTCGACCGCCTCGGTGAGGGCGACCTCTTCCACGAATTCGGCCGCATCGGCTCCCACCCCGACCCAATTGGCGGGCGGTGTCACCGACTACTACGCGTTGTTGCCCAGTCACGTCGACCAGGGCTGGGCGCACCTGACGAGCTACTTCCAGACTCACACGGCGCAGAATCGGCAGTACTACCAGCGCTTCTGGGACAGCGTGAAGCGGGTGACCGTCAGCAACGCGCAGGGCGCCGCCCCCGACATGGCAGGCGCCACCATCACCTACTACTTCAAGGACGGTCGGGTGGTCGTTGAAGATTCGTTGTTCACCCTGAAACGGGACGGTGGGATCCTGAAGATCGCCAGCACCACCGTGCTAAGCAGCAGGCAGCGCTGAGCCCAGCAACCAGCGCCGCGAAGGCAGCGCCGGCGTGCACTTAACTCCCGGCTGCACTCAGGGTCCGCCTCGCCAATGATCGATACGGTGGTAGTCCGGGGTGAAGCCGTGGTCAACGCCCCACAACACCGCCTGGGTGCGGCTGCCGACTCCGATCTTGCGGTAGATCGTCCGGATGTACGACTTCACCGTGTTGGGGCTCAGGAACGCCAGCTTCGCCACCTCCGCGTTGCTCTTGCCCTGGGTGATCAACGCCAGAATTTCGGACTCCCGATCGGTGAGCCCCTCGCCCCGGCCGGGCCAGTTGAGGCCGTTGCTCGGTCGGCCCCGCGTGGGTGGATCGCTCACCACCACCTCGCCGGCATGCACCGCCTCCAGCGCCGCAACGAGGTCGCGGGCTGCCAACGTTTTCGACAGATAGCCGTGCGCCCCCTGCCGGCGGGCACTTTCGATCAGGTCGGGATGAAAGTTCCAGGTATAGACCACCACCTTGTGCGCCCGCGGGTTGGCGACAAGCACGCCGATCTCGTGATGGTCGGACTCGGGTTGCGCGAACGAGTCGTACAGCACGATGTCCACCTGATCGTTGACGGACTTGTTCGTGTCGATCTCGGCGATGAGGACGCGATCGCGATATCGATCGAACATGTGAGCGACGCCGATGAGCACTACTTCGTAGTCGTCCACCAGCGCGACGGTGATCGGGCGGTGGCCGTTGGTTTCCTTCATCGCACCGACATTAACCTCCCTAGGGGTGTAACGCACCAGCCTTAGGGGTGCTTTAGTGGAGTGGAATCGGCAAACCGCCGGTCCTCAGCCCGCTGGGTTGATCTGATGTACGTCTCCGACGTCCATTGAAAGGCGGCACATCATGCTTGGTCTCATCATCGGCATCATCGTCATCGGCCTGATCGCCGGCGCGCTGGCGCGTCTGGTCGTACCAGGCCGGCAGCACATGTCCATCGTGATGACGATCCTGTTGGGTATTGTCGGCTCGTTCGTCGGCGGCTTCCTCGGCTACCTGATCTTCCACAAGGACGCCCAGCACGGCTTCTTCCAGCCGGCCGGAATCATCGGCTCATTCATCGGCGCGGTCATCGTGCTGCTGCTGTGGATCAATCTCGGAAAGCATCGTTCGGTCCGAAACTGACCCGTCGGCGTCGGTCGGGTCCACTCAACGCTGGGTGGACC
>JALYXB010000122.1 GCA_030947305.1 Actinomycetota bacterium
GTCGGACACCAGACCCATGGCGCCGTCGCCCAGCTGCAGCCCGACGTAGAAAATCTGCCCTTCCGGCGGCACCCTGAATGACTGCGTTGCGCCGAACAGCGACTGGTAGAAGGCCAGCAGTCGGTCGAGGTCGCGCGTCACGATGATCGGTTGCACAGTGCTGGGCACGTTTGCTCCTTCTCGATGACCGACGAGGACCGCCGGAGGGTTTCCCACTCGTGTGGCACGACGAACAGTGTGGGCAGCAAAGGACAGTGCTACTCGCCCGACGGCAGAGCCGCCAGCCTCCGCTGCAGGTACCGGAGTTCGGCGTCGGTGGGCGCCAACTCACATGCCTCACGGTAGGCAACGGACGCAGCCTGCGTCCTGCCGAGCCGGCGGAGCAGGTCGGCCCTAGTGGCCGGCAGCAAGTAGTAACCGGCAAGGGATCCAGCCGCGGCCAGCGACTCCACCAATTGCAAACCGGCGGCCGGCCCGTCAGCCATCGCGACTGCCACTGCCCTGTTGAGATGGACCACCGGTGTCGGCACCAGCAGTACGAGTTGGCCGTAGAGCACCGCAATCTGTCGCCAGTCGGTGTCGGCGGGGACGGCGGCCGCGGCGTGACAGGCGGCGACCGCCGCCTGCACTTGGTAAGGGCCGGGCCGGCCGCGACGCAGGGCACCGTCCAACAGCCGTGTGCCCTCGGCGATCGCCGCCCGATCCCACCTGGCGCGGTCCTGCTGTTCCAACGTCACCAGCTCGCCATCGACGTCGACACGGGCGGAGCGGCGCGAGTTGTGCAGCAGCATCAAGGCCAGTAGCCCCACCGCCTCCGGCTCGTCCGGCATCAGCGTCACCAGCACCCGCGCCAGCCGGATGGCCTCATCGCTCAGGTCGCGGCGCAACAGATCGGCGCCGGCGGTGGCCGAATAACCCTCGTTGAACAGCAGGTACAGCACGGCCAGCACAGCGGGTGTTCGCTCGGGCAACAGGTGGGCGGGCGGCACCCGGTACGGAATGGCAGCGTTGCGGATCTTCTGCTTCGCCCGTACCAGCCGCTTGGTCATCGTCGGCTCGGCGATCATGAACGCCCTGGCGATCTCCGCTGTGGTGAGTCCGGTCAAGGTGCGCAGCGTCAGCGCGACCTGCGAATCGACTGCCAGTGCCGGATGACAGCAGGTGAAGATCAGCCGCAGCCGATCGTCACGCACCGTCGCGTCGTTGCCATCGTCGTTGCCATCCTCGCCGCCGCCGCTGCTGGTACCGCGGTCGCTGTGGTGGAACGACTCCGTCATGGCTGCCACCTCTCGCAGTTTCGCCGCGCCGACGGCGCTGCGGCGCAGCCGATCGATCGCCCGGTTCCGCGCTGCCGTGGTCAACCAGGCACCCGGCCGGCGGGGAATCCCGTCGCGCGGCCAGCGCTGCAAGGCCGTCGCAAAGGCCTCTTGGGCACACTCTTCGGCTAGGTCCCAGTCGCCGGTGATCCGGATCAAGGTGGCGACGACCTGGCCCCATTCGTCGCGGAACGCCTGCGCCACCGCAGCCCGAGCCGCCGTCATGGCTGGAACAGGGGCCGGATCTCGATCGTCCCGTAGCCGGCGGCCGGATGCTTAGCGGCGACCTCGATGGCCTCGTCCAGATCGGCACACTCGATCAGGCAGAACCCGCCGATCTGTTCCCTGGTCTCGGCGAACGGTCCGTCGGACAGCAACACGGCGTCATCGCGAACGCGCACCGTGGTGGCATCCGACGGCGGCCGCAGGCCGGCACCGCCCTGCAGCACTCCGCGGCGCTGCATCTCCTCGCTCCACCCCCCGCAGCCGTCGTTGGCGTGCGCGGCCGCCGATTCGTCACCGCAGATCAGCAACACGTACTTCACTGTTGTCTCCTTCGCTCAATCCTCACTATGCAACCGACGAACCGGATCCGCCCGGACGGACCTATCCCGAGATCAACGTTCGCCTGCTGTCCTTCCGGCGTCCCGTCGTGCGTCGGTGGGCCGACAGCATCTTTCAGGATTGGAGTCCAGATGAGCATGGAAGTACGGGCGGCCATCGCCGCCGAACGCCGCGACCTCGCCGATATTCTCGCGGGCCTGCGACCACCGCAGTGGGACGCCCCAACGCTGTGTGACGGTTGGCGGGTCCGCGAGGTGGTCGCGCACCAGACCATGCCGTTCCGGTACTCGGCGCCGAAGGTGCTGGCCGGTCTGATCAGGGCCGGCGCCAACTTCAACAAGATGGCGGACCGAGCCGCCCGCCGCGATGCGGCGTCGATGTCGTCGGGTGAGCTCCTCGCGGCGATGACGAACAACGTCAACCACCCGTGGCGGCCACCCGGAGGCGGGTTCGAGGGCGCGCTGAGTCACGACGTGATCCACGGACTCGACATCACTGTCGGACTGGGCCTTGACCGACGGGTACCACTTGACCGGCTGCGGATCGTGTTACCGAAAGACGCCAAAGCCAAGGGCGTCAAGTACTTCGGTGTCGACCTGACTGCTGTCCGATTCCAGGCCGACGATCTGGACTGGAGCATCGGCAGCGGCGAGCCGGTGCAGGGCAACGGCCAAGATCTGTTGCTGGCGCTGTGTGGCCGGCGGTTGCCACCCGGTCGGCTGCGCGGCACGGCGTGTCGACGATTCACCGCCAAGGTCTAACCGACACAACGTATGTCCGTCCGTGCGTTGAATGCCTGAGTGTTACCTGGTGGCGACTATCATTCCCGGCTCGCGCAGGGAACCGTCGCAGAGGCAACCGGGTGAGCGCCGGCCGGCCGGGAAGGGCTGAGGCTTCGAGGGGCCACAGCGATCACCACTGGGCGGGGTGGACAATTGCCGCGGCCGGCCGGCCAAGCCACTGAGTGACGCGCATCGCGAGATCCATGTCCGCGAAGTGAGCGGTGCGCAGATTTGTCAGCCGGCTCGGCGTGCAGTCGAGTTCGTCCGCCTTTGATGCCCAGGTGAGATCGCGCTCCATTCCAATCCACGCTCGCGCCTTTGCGGATCCAGCGCCTTGAAGAGCGCATCACAGTCGAAAACCTGCAGAGCCCGCCTGCCGGCGAGCATAACCAGCCGCACGGCCGGAGGTATCCGTCTGACGTCACCAGACCCCATGACCCCGCCGACCCGAGATTCTGGCCGATCATGGGTCGGACAGAGATCCCCCACCAGCCGACGGAGTCGGCCCGCTGCTGAGGATCCCTGTCCGATTTGTCGGGCTGACAGGATTCGAACCTGCGACCCCTTGACCCCCAGTCAAGTGCGCTACCAAGCTGCGCCACAGCCCGATCTTCAGTTGTGCCCGGCTCGCCGAGCGTGGCAAGCCTACCGCAGCAGGGCGATTGCCCCGGACCCCATCGCCGCCGTACGGTGCCCACCACTACGGTGCTCACCACTACGGTGCTCACCACTACGGTGCTCATCAATACGGTGCTCACCAATACGGTGCTCACCAATACGGTGCTCATTACTACGGCACTCGCCGATCGGCTTGCCGACAACCCGTCATCGGAATTGAGTGGATCTCGGCGCCGCGGAGTGAACACGTGAGGTACAGGCGATCTCGTCAACGAGGGCATCCCGGCTCTCAGCGTCAAGACTTGTGGCTCGCCCTGGCCGCCATCGCGGCCAAGCCCTCGATCAGTAGGTCGAGGCCGAACTCGAACCGTTGATCGCCGCCACCGGTCGTCATGGCCGTCACGTGCTCGACCAGCATCGGGTACCGATCGCGCGGAAGCGCGGCGAAGTAGTCGCGGACGCCGGCAATCCACTCGTTTCCCCGCTCCTGCGGAGTGCGCTTGTCGGCGTCGTCGGTGGCCGCGAACCGCTGGGCCAGCACCCAGCCTTCGAAGGCGTCGGCCCCGACGTACAACGCCATCCGGTCGACCATCCAGGACGCCAGTTGCGGCGGCACGCCGCCGGAAATCATCGCCCTCATCACCCGCTCCGCGGTGTCCAGTGCACGCGGTCCGGTGGGGATGTCGGCGAAACTCAACCTCGCCAGATCTTGATGCTCGGCGTACAGCTCGTACATGCCCCTGGCCCACGATTTGAGCATGGACTGCCAGTCCTGACCCGCGGTTTCGGGGAAGGTGAGCTGACCGATCACCAATTCATGCGCAAGCGCCAGCACTTCGTCCTTGCCGGACACGTAGGCATACAGGCTGGCCGCGCCGGTCCCGAGTTCGGTGGCGATGCGGCGCATGCTGACCGCCTCGGTGCCCTCGCCATCAATGATCTGCAGCGCCACCTCGACGATCCGCTCCCGGCTGAGCACATTGCGTACCTTGGGAGCCGGCCTCGACGGCCGCTGCCACGGCGGGAACGGGAAGCCTTCCTCGCCGGGCGCCGGTTCGGTGATCATTCCCCTGAGCTTGCGGATTCGACTCATGACGAACACTGTACTTGACGCGAACGGTGTTCGATGCTAAAACAGTGTTCGTCCAGCGCGAACACTGTTCGTCCATCCCCTACTTCGGAGTGCACCATGATCGACCCCACCACCACAACCCTGACCGAGGAACCGACTCTCTTCCGTTGGCGCTGGGCCGCCCTGTTCGTCGTCCTCGCCGCCGAGGTGATGGATCTGCTCGATGCCCTCATCACCACCATCGCCGGGCCGACCATCGTCCGCGATCTCGGCGGCGGCGACACCCTCATCCAGTGGCTGTCCGCCGCCTACACACTGGCCATGGCGACCGGCCTGCTGATCGGCGGTCGACTCGGCGACATCTACGGCCGCAAACGAATGTTCTCGATCGGAATGGCCGGCTTCACGCTGTTCTCCACGCTGTGCGCCGCCGCCCAGTCCCCCGGCATGTTGGTGGCCAGCCGGGTACTACAGGGGCTCTTCGGCGCCATGCTGCTGCCACAGGGCCTCGGCGTCATCAAGGAGGTGTTCCCGCCCAAGGAGGTGGCCAAAGCGTTCGGCGCCTTCGGTCCGATCATGGGGCTGTCCGCCGTCGGCGGCCCGATCCTTGCCGGCTGGCTGGTGGATGCGAATCTGCTGGGCCTGGGCTGGCGGGCCATCTTCGCGATCAACATCCCGATCGGCTTTGCCGCGCTCGGCTGCGCCCAGAAGTTCCTGCCGATCAACAAGCCACACCTCACTCTCAAGCTGGACATCATCGGCGTCGTGCTCGCCGCGACCGGCATGTTCCTGCTGGTCTATCCGCTGGTGCAGGGTCGCGAGAACGGTTGGCCTGCCTGGTGTTTCCTGATGCTGGCAGGCTCGGCCGTGGCATTCGTCATGTTCGCCGTGGTGGAGATCAGCCGCGACCGTCAGGGCAAGTCCACCCTGATCGTTCCCAGCCTGTTCGCCAAGCGCGCATTCACCGGCGGGCTGGCCACCGGCTTGGCGTTCTTCGGTGCACTCATCGGAACTGGGCTGGTGTTCACCCTTTTCGTGCAGCTCGGACTGGGATTCAGCCCGCTGAAGGCAGGCCTCGCCGGGCTTCCGCAGGCGATCGGCATGATCCTCGGATTTGTGGTCGCCCAAGGCCTGAACGCCAAGCTGGGACGCCGCTTGATGTTGATCGGCGCCTGGATCGTGGCAGCCGGGCTCGCCGGGTTCGTGCTGACGATCGGCTGGGCGGGCAGCGGGATCGGCATCTGGTCGATGGCTCCAGCCCTGCTGGTGGTCGGCCTCGGGATGGGGATGACGATGGCGCCGTTCTTCGACATCGTGCTGGCCGGCGTCGACGAGCACGAGACGGGCTCGGCCTCCGGCACGCTGACTGCGGTGCAGCAGATCGGCGGCGCGCTGGGTGTCGCGGTGATCGGCACCCTCTTCTTCAGCGTGCTGGAGCACACAACGGCCAGCAGCCAGGTTGGGGCCTTCGGTGGCGCGGCGCAGGTGTCGATGTGGGTGGCCGCCGCGCTGGTCGTCATCTCGTTCCTGCTGACGTTCCTGCTGCCGAAGTTCGCCCGCCCGCACACCGACTGACCGCGCACCCACACCGACCAGTGCACACACCGACCAGTGCTCAGAACGGACGGTTTCAGTGGGTCGCAACGCGTTCGCGCGTTGCGACCCACTGACAGCGTTGCGAGCGTGCTGGGCATCGACCCACTGATCGCGGTGCGAGGTGCTAGAGCAGCGGCATCAACGGAAGGCAGCCTCGCCGGTGAGCGCTTGGCCCAGTACCAGGGTGTGCATCTCGACCGTGCCCTCGTAGGTGAGCACCGATTCGAGGTTGTTCATGTGCCGGATCACCGGGTACTCCAGGGAGATGCCGTTGGCGCCGAGGATGGTCCGCGCCGTCCGGCAGATATCCAGCGCCTGGCGGACGTTGTTGAGTTTGCCGATGCTCACCTGCTCTGGCCGCAGGGTGCCGGCGTCCTTCCGCCGGCCCAGGTGTACCGCCAGCAGCATGCCCTTGACGTATTCGGTGGTCATGTCGGCGAGCTTGGCCTGGGTCAGCTGGAAGCCGGCGATCGGCCGGCCGAACTGGGTCCGATCGGCCGCGTAGGACAGCGCCGTCTCCAGCGACGAGCGAGCCGCCCCCATCGATCCCCAGACGATGCCGTAGCGGGCCTCGTTCAGGCAGGCCAGCGGCCCCTTCAGGCCGCGGACCTCGGGGAATTCCGCGGATTGCGGCAACCGGACGCCGTCCAGCACCAGCTCGGCCGTCACCGACGCGCGCAGCGACAGCTTGTGGGAGATCTCGTTCGCCGAGAAACCCGCGGTATCAGTCGGTACCACGAAGCCCCTGATGCCGTCCTCCGTCGTGGCCCAGACCACGGCGACGTCGGCGATCGATCCGTTGGTGATCCACATCTTGCGGCCGTCGAGGATCCAGTCGGTGCCGTCCCTGCTGGCCCTGCTGAGCATCGATGCCGGGTCGGAGCCGTGGTCGGCTTCGGTCAGCCCGAAGCAGCCGATCAGCTCACCGGCGGCCATCCCCGGCAACAACTGCTGCTTCTGATCTTCACTGCCCCATCGCCAGATGGCGTACATGGCCAGCGATCCCTGCACCGATACCAGCGAGCGGATGCCGGAGTCGCTGGCCTCCAGCTCCAGGCAGGCCAGCCCGTACTGGACCGCCGACATTCCCGCGCAGCCGTAGCCCGTCAGGTGCATGCCGAGCAGGCCGAGGGCGCCGAGCTCCTTGACCAATGTCCTCAGGTCGGGGATCCGGCCGGCCTCGAACCAATTCGCGACATAGGGGTCGACATGGGTGGCGCAGAGCACGCGGACCGACTCGGACACCGCCTTCTCCTCGGCGCTGAACAGCTCGGGGATGCCGGCAAGGTCGTCCGGGTGCATGGTGTCCTCTTCCTCGAGCAGCAGTTGTCGGATTCAACGTGTCGCGTCACCAGAATGACGTACCAGCCAGGGTGTCACTGCCGCCAGGCATGATGGCAGCCGAACGAAGGAGGGTCCGTGCCCACTGTGCTGATCGATTCGCCGGTCGGTCCGCTCGAATTGACATCGGCGGACGACGCGCTCAGCGGGCTGAGGTTCGTCGGGCGGTGGCCCGGCGAGGCCCAGGCCGACGACGTGACCGGCTCCGCGGACACCGAAGCGGTGAACACCAGCTCTGCCGACGTCGTCGATGAAGTACTGGCGGCGGCGGCCGGTCAGCTGGCCGAGTACTTCGCCGGCGATCGCACCAAGTTCGATCTTCCGCTGGCCGCGCAGGGTGACGAGTTCCACCGGAATGTCTGGCGGCTGATCGCCGAAATACCTTACGGCGAAACCGTTTCCTACGGCTCCATCGCCGAACGGCTGGGCGGGATCAGGCTGTCGCAGGCCGTCGGCGGGGCCACCGGCCGCAATCCGCTGGCGATCGTGGTGCCGTGCCACCGGGTGGTCGGCGCGCACGGGTCGCTCACCGGGTTCGGCGGCGGGCTCGACCGCAAGCGATTCTTGCTGGCACTGGAGGAGAGCGCAGACGTCGCCGCCGCCCGGCTGTTCTGAGAGAACAGCGGTCCGCCGTTGCCACTCGAGCAGGGCCGCGCTCAGCGAGCCCGCTCGGACATCGCTGTCACCGCATCGGTGACCCGCTTGGCACGGGTCTGAGGCTGCTTGGCATCACGCACCGCCAGCGCCCAACGCAGCTGATGGCTGTAGGCCATGGCGTCGAAGGCTTTCTTGGCGCCGGGCGCTGCTGCCAACGCGGCGGCCAGGTCGTCCGGCACCTCGACCGTGCGGGGTGCGTTGTCCAGCTCCACCCGGACATCCAGAGCGTCACCGGCAGCGACCCCGGCGGCAGCCCTGATCTCGGCGGACACCGGTATCAGGAAGCGGCCACCCATCGAGGCGATCGAGGTGCGGTAGGTGTGGCCGCTGAGCGTCACCGAGACGGCGGGGCGCTTGCCGGCGCCGAGCGATTCCACCACCGCGGCCGGCACTTCGATGCCGGTGGCCGTCTTCCCATGCAACTCAACTGTTCCCCGAAACTCCATCGGCGGCAGTCCTTTCAGCTCTTGCGGCCGCGCTTCTCCCGCACCCGCACGTTGATCCGAACCGGCGAACCGGCGAAGTCGAAGTCCTCCCGCAGCCGACGCTCGATGAAGCGGCGATAGCCGGCCTCCAAGAATCCGGTGGTGAACAGCACGAAGGTCGGGGGCCGGTTGGCAGCCTGCGTCGCGAACAGCACTCGTGGCTGTTTGCCGCCGCGGACCGGCGGCGGTGTCGCCATGATGAGTTCCTTGAGCCAGGCGTTCAGCTGACCGGTAGAGATCCGCCGGTCCCAGGAAGCCAGCGCCTTGCGCAGCGCCGGCGCCATTCGCTGCACGCCGCGGCCGGTGGTCGCCGAGATGTTGACGACCTCGGCCCATGGCACCCTATTGAGCTCGCGCTCCAGCTCCTTGTCGCTCTGTTCGCGGCGATCGGCATCCACCAGGTCAGCCTTGTTCAACGCGATCACCAACGCCCGACCGGATTCGGCGACCATGGTGATCACCCGCTGGTCCTGCTCGGTGATGGGCTCGGCCGAGTCGATCAGCACCACCGCGACCTCGGCCGCCTCCAATGCCGCCTGGGTCCGCAGCGAGGCGTAGAACTCCATGCCCTTGGCGGTCTTCACCCGCTTGCGCAGCCCGGCGGTGTCGACGAATCGCCACACCTGGCCATCCAGCTCGACCAGCGAGTCGACAGGGTCCACCGTGGTGCCGGACACCGGGTCGACCACGGAGCGGGTCTCGCCGGACAGCTTGTTCAGCAGCGACGACTTGCCGACATTCGGCTTACCGACCAGCGCCACCCGTCGCGGACCTGCCGCACCACCGAAATCTTCCGGCGGGGCCGTCGGCAGCCGGTCCAACACCAGGTCCAGCAGGTCGCCCGATCCGCGGCCGTGCAGGGCAGAGACTCCGAATGGCTCCCCCAGCCCGAGGTTCCACAGCTCCGCCATGTCCGACTCGGTGCGCTCGTCGTCAACCTTGTTCGCCACCAGGATCACCGGCCGCTTGGAGCGCCGCAGCACCTTGGCCATCGCCTCGTCGGTCACGGTGGCGCCGACCGACGCGTCCACCACCACCACCACCAGGTCGGTGGACGACATCGCTCGCGCCGCCTGCGCCGCCACCGCGGCCTGCAGACCCCTGGCGTCCGGTTCCCAGCCCCCGGTGTCCACCACCGTGAACCGCCGACCCCGCCACATTGCGTCGTAGGACACCATGTCCCTTGTCACCCCAGGGATGTCCTGCACGACCGCCTCGCGGCGGCCGATGATGCGGTTCACCAGGGTCGACTTGCCGACATTCGGGCGGCCGACGATGGCCACCCTCGGTACGTATACCGCTGCCGCGTCACCAATCCCGGTGGCCTCGTCACCGACCCCGTCGGCACCATCGGACGCGGATTCCCACCCGGCGAATTCGCTCTCGTCCGACCAGCTTCCGTCTTCCTCCGTCGGCGCGACTGCCGATCCCTGCTCAATCTCGCTCACGAGTGGGCCTTTCCATCTGGCGCCGTCGGCTGGCGAGCTCGGTGTCCAGTCGCTGGACCAGCGTTGACAGCTGATGTTGGATCTGCGCGGTTGCGGCATCCACTGCTTTCTTGCCGGCGCCCATTGGCACGTCGAACGGCGAGCCGATCAGGTAGTTCACCAGCGGACGGAAGCGACGACCCGATCCGGCCGGTCGGTCGGTGCCGCGGATCGCCACCGGTACCACCGTCGCACCGGATCGGACGGCGAGCCAGCCCGCGCCGTTGAACACGTTCGCCACCTTCCCTTCACCACGTGATCCCTCGGGAAAGATGCCGATACAGCCGCCGGCCTTCAGTTGGCCAAGGGCCGCCATCAGCGGGGTGCGATCGGGCACGTCCCGCTTCAGTGGGTACTGCCCGACGTTGGTCAATACCCAGCCGAGGGCGCCCTTCACTGCTTCCGACTTCACCAGGAACGAGACCCGCCGGGGAAGCACGCCGAACAGCACCGGGCCGTCGATGAAGTTGGTGTGGTTGGGAACAAACAGCACCGGCCCGGCGTTTGGGACGTTCTCCAGACCACGAATCCTGTTGCGGTACAACAGAATTCGCAGCGCCACCCCGATCCGTCTGCCATGGTCCATACCTTTGGGACCGGCATGCTCAGGGGTCGGATCGGCCTCGCCGGGCAGTCGGAGAAAGCTCATCGGACGCCCCGCTGCGCTGCCAGTTCGATCAGCCGGTCGGCCACCTCGTCGGCGGTCATCGCCGAGGTGTCGATGGGCACGGCATCGTCGGCCATCCGCAGCGGCGCGGCGGCCCGTGTCGAATCGCCGGTGTCCCGTCGCTGCAGGTCGGCCCGCACCGTATCGAGGTCGTGTGCGGTGCCGGCGTCGGCGTCGGCGTCGGCGTCGGAACCATTCTGACGGTGACGACGTCGGGCCCGTTCACTCTCGTCGGCAGTCAGGTAGACCTTGAGCTGTGCGTCGGGGGCGATCACCGTACCGATGTCCCTGCCCTCCACCACCATCCGTCCCGAATGGGCCAGCTGCTGCTGGCGCTCGCGCAACCACTCCCGCACAGCCGGGTTCGCCGACACCGGGGTGACTGCGAGAGTCACCGCCCAGCTGCGGATCTCAGCGCTCACGTCGACTCCGTTGAGGGCGTGCCGCTGCTCGTCCGGGTCGATCGGTGACGAGAACTGCACCAGCGGCAGGTGATCGGCAACACCCGACTCATCGTTGGCGTCAATGCCTGCCCGCTGCATCGCCAGGGTGACGATCCGGTACATCGCGCCGGTGTCGAGGTAGCCGGCATCGAGCCGACGGGCCAGCGTCCTGGCGACCGTCGACTTACCCGTCCCTGACGGTCCATCGATGGCAATGATGAAACTACTGACAGCGGTACCCATCGATTAGAGCCCAACCGCCTTGTACAGCAACGAGATCTCCACCGGGTTGAGCTTCCGCAGGGTGCCTGGACGTTGATGTCCGAGCTGCACCTCGCCGATCTTGGTGCGGACCAACCGGGATACCGGATGGTCGACGGCGCCAAGCATCCTGCGCACGACGTGCTTGCGACCCTCATGCAGCACCAGTTCGACCACAGCCCGGTTGTTGTGCACGTCGACCAATTCGAACGAGTCGACCTTCACCACGCCGTCGTCGAGTTCGACACCGCGACGCAACCGCCGCCCGAGATCCCGTGGGACCGGCCCGGGGATCTCGGCCATGTACGTCTTCGGCACGCCGAACGACGGGTGGGTCAACCGGTGCGCCAGCTCACCATCGTTGGTGAGCAACAACAATCCCTCGGAGTCCATGTCGAGTCGGCCGACATGAAACAGTCGCTCGGTGCGGTCCTCGACCAGCTGCCCGATGTGCGGGCGGCCCTGC
>JALYXB010000139.1 GCA_030947305.1 Actinomycetota bacterium
CAGGCCGCGATACTCGCGCTCACCCTGCGGATGGCTGCATCCGGGCACAGCTGGCAGGTCGGCGCGGTGCTGATCGCCGGCATGCTGCCGCTGGTGGTCTGCGCGCCACTGGCCGGCCGCTGGGCCGATCGCATCGACTATCGGCGGCTGCTGGTGCCGGCCGCCGCCTTGCAGGCGCTCTGCTGCCTGGCCCTCGCGGTGGAGCACGGCACGGCGGCCACCCTGGTGCTGGTGTTCGCGCTCGGAGCTGCCGAGGCCGTGACGTCGGCCGGCTGGAGTGCGCTGCTGCCGCGGCTGGCCAGCGACGGTGACCTGACCAAGGCCTATTCGATGTCGCAGGCGTACACCTCGATCGCGGTCATCGCGGCGCCGGCACTGGGCGGTGCACTGACGGCGCTGAGCGGTACCGGGCTGCCGCTGCTGCTCGACGCGGCCACCTTCGTCATCCTGGGGTTGGTGGTTTTCGCGGTTCGACCCGGTCCGGCGGCCAAGACCCCGGCGGGATCCGCCGACGCGGGTGGCGCGATCGCCGTGCTGCGGGCGGACAGGACGATGGCTCTGGCGATCAGCGGTCTGGCGGTGATGCTGCTGGTGATCTGCGCCGTCAACGTGGTCGAGGTGTTCCTGATCCGTACCACCCTGCACGCCGGGCCCGGCTGGTACGGCGCCGTCGGCGCGGCCTGGGGACTGGGGTTGACGATCGGCGCCGTGCTGGTCGGCCGGCTGAAGTCGGACAGCGCGCTGCCTGCCGTGCTGATCGGCGGGATCGGGACGATCGCCGCGGCGTTGGCCGTCGTCGGCGTGCTGCCGTCCGTCGGCTGGTTGTTGGCGCCGATGGTGATCGGCGGCATCGGCAACGGAGCGCTCAACGTCTCGGCCACCGCGCTGACGATCGGCCGGGCGCCGGCACACGTCCGCGGCCGGGTCGGCGCGCTGGTGAGTGCGGTGTTCGCCGCCGCTCAGCTGGTCGCATTCGCCATCGGTGGGCTGTTGGGTGGGCTGCTGTCGCCGCGAACCCTGTTCGTCGCCGGCGGCCTACTCGGGCTGTTGGTTGCGGTGGTGATGGGCTGGATGCTGTATCGCCGCACCGCGACTCAGCATCCAGTCGCGACGCCTGCTGGATAGAGTCGGCGACGTGCCCCGCCGACCCGTGACCGCCGACGAGGCGGCTGCCGCGATCGCGATCGCCAGGCTGGAGACCAGCGACCTGGCGAACACCAAGACTGCGGTGCGGCGCACGCTGCAGTGGCTGGCCCAGCAGCATCCTGGTCGGTCGGTGGAGATCAGGGTTCCGCCCTATGCCGCCGTGCAAGCATTCGAGGGAATCAGGCACACCAGGGGCACCCCGCCCAATGTGATCGAGACCGACCCGGCAACCTGGCTGGATCTGGTGGCCGGCCGTGTGGCGTTCGCCGACGCCGTCGCCGACGGCCGGCTGCGGGCCAGCGGGACGCGCGCCGATCTTGCTGACTTCCTGCCCCTGACGGCACCCTGACGAGCTGCGAGAAATCGGCCGCTGAATGCCAGTTTTCCGCTCGGATCGCCGATATGAGCCATCGAGGGGCCGAATGATTGCAGGGTCAGAAGTCCAACACCTCCAGAACCGCCAGCGCATAGGCGCATTCCGGGTCTGGATCACGATGGTCGGTGGCCTGGGACAGGTCGGCGGCAGCGTCAAAACGATCGTCAGGTCCGCGAAGCCGGGGGAGAACCGTCACCAGCCAGTCGTCACCGGCGCGGCGGAGCCCACCGAACCGATCGCCGAGTTCCTCCCGTAGTCGAGTCTCACCGGGCAGCCAGAGCACCTCGGTCAACTCAAGGGAATCCAGCGCCCACTCGGTGGTGCCATTGAAGCCGATCACCCGTCCGGCCGGAAACTCGTGCACGTCGACGACCATCTGACTCACCACGAAGACCTCGTCATCCATGTCACGATCCGGCACCACAAATCTGTCGCCTGGTGCCGGTTCCCAGACCAGGCCGCCGGCCAGCAGGCTTCGAGCAAGTTCAACAGTGATCACAACCACCACTGTGCACCGGACGGCTCGGCCCGGTCCAACAGGGCAGTTAGCCTTGATGGTCGAACGGCCAAGGCTCAAACTGCACCTCCGAACCGCACGCGAAGGGATTTGTCGTGATCACCTCCATCTGCGACGTCGCCACCGACCGCCCGCAGCGCTACCTCAAGCAGCTGGTCGGCCACTTCGGCAGCAAGCTACGCACCGAATCAGCAGACAATTTCGCGTCGGCCTCGGTGTTCTTCGACGCCGGTGAGGTCGCCATGATCGCCGGCGATGTCTCCCTAGGGCTGACGGCCCGGGCGGCGGACGCGGACGGCATCGAGAGGCTGGAATCGGTCGTCGGCAGCCACTTGGTCCGGTTCGGCAGCAAGGACGAACTGGTGGTGCGCTGGATCCGGTCGGACGGTGCAGCGGGCACCAGTTGGAACAAGGACGGCGAGGACTCCGACGAGCGGGGCGACTCGGCCCGGTAGAGTGACGTCACGCGGCAAGAAGGCTCTCTCCGCCCCGCGTAAGGAGCAGCGTTTCGTGGCCACCAGCCCGGTTCGTCCCTTGATGGCATCAGCATCGGCCCATCAGGTCCAGCCCGACTCCCACCCGACGCAGATCGACCAACCCGAGGACACCTGCCGCGAGGAATGCGGTGTCTTCGGGGTATGGGCGCCGGGCGAGGATGTCGCCAAGTTGTCCTACTACGGTCTCTACGCGCTGCAACACCGCGGCCAGGAAGCGGCCGGCATTGCCGTCGCCGACGGCAGCCAGATCGTAGTGTTCAAGGACCTCGGCCTCGTCTCCCAGGTGTTCGACGAGCAAACCCTTGGCTCACTGCGCGGCCACGTCGCCATCGGTCACTGCCGGTACTCCACCACAGGTGCCGGCACCTGGGAGAATGCGTCCCCGACGTTCGCCACTACCCCGGTCGGTTCCGGGATTGCTATGGGGCACAACGGAAACCTGGTGAATACCGCCGAGTTGGCCAAGCTGGTGGACGACGGCAGGGCGCCGGCACATCGGCCGGAGCGGCCCAACTCGACCACCGATTCCGACATCATCAGCAGGCTGTTGGCCGCCGAATGCGTCGACAAGAGTCTGGAAGCAGCCGCCCTGAAGCTGCTTCCGAAGCTCTCCGGCGCCTACAGCCTGGTCTTCTGCGACGAGCACACCCTATATGCGGCAAGGGATCCGCAGGGTGTTCGTCCGCTGGTACTCGGGCGACTGGAGCGCGGATGGGTGGTCGCATCGGAGACCGCGGCGCTCGACATCGTCGGCGCGTCGTTCGTCCGTGAGGTGGAGCCGGGCGAACTGTTGGCCATCGACGCCGACGGCATGCGCAGCGAACGGTTCGCGACGGCCGACCCCAAGGGCTGCGTCTTCGAATACGTGTACCTGGCCCGCCCGGATACCGCGATCGCCGGCCGCAGCGTGCACTCAACACGGGTGGACATCGGCCGCCGGCTGGCGATCGAGGCACCCGTCGCGGCCGACCTGGTGATCCCGACCCCGGAGTCAGGGACCCCGGCCGCTATTGGCTATGCCGCCCAATCCGGCATCCCGTACGGCCAGGGTCTGGTCAAGAATGCTTATGTCGGAAGGACTTTCATCCAGCCGTCGCAGACGATCCGGCAGCTGGGTATCCGGCTCAAACTCAATCCGCTGCGCGAGGTGATCCGCGGCAAAAGGCTGATCGTGGTGGACGATTCCATCGTCCGTGGCAACACCCAGCGGGCGCTGGTGCGGATGTTGCGGGAGGCCGGTGCGCTGGAGGTGCACGTGCGGATCGCCGCGCCACCCGTTCGCTGGCCCTGCTTCTACGGGATGGATTTCGGTACCCGCGTCGAGCTGATCGCCAGCTCAAGCGAGGTGGAAGGCGTCCGGCAGTCGATCGGCGCCGATTCGCTCGGCTACATCTCTCTCGAGTCGCTGATCGCGGCGACCGAACAATCGGAGAATCGTTTGTGCACAGCATGTTTCACCGGCAATTACCCGATTCCGATTCCCGACCAGATCGGCAAGGACGTTCTTGAGGGCATTGCCCGCGGTGTCTCGGGGGAGCAGCTCGACCAGAACGGGCGGCTGAAGGCATCGGAGGTTCCGGACGTCATGCCGGCCGGGGCGCAGGCAGGCAGGGGATGACGGAAGCACGCACGTCATTCGGTTCCGGGGCCACCTACGCGGGGTCGGGGGTGTCGATAAAGGCCGGTGAGGACGCGGTCGAGATGATCAAGCCGTTGGCCGGCAAGACCAGGCGTCCGGAAGTGCTGGACGGCATCGGCGGCTTCGCCTCGCTGTTCCGGCTGCCGGTGGACAAGTACCGCGACCCGATCCTTGCCTCCTCCTCGGACGGTGTCGGCACCAAGTCGGCGATCGCCCAGGCGATGGACAAGCACGACACCATCGGGATCGACCTAGTGGCGATGGTGGTCGACGATCTGGTCGCCTGTGGCGCCGAACCGCTGTTCCTGCAGGACTACATTGCCTGCGGCAAGATCGATCCGCAGAAGATCTCCACCATCGTCTCCGGTATTGCCGAGGGCTGCTTGAAGGCCGGCTGCGCGCTGGTGGGTGGCGAGACCGCCGAGCACCCAGGGCTGATGGCGCCGGACGATTACGACCTGGCGGCCACCGCCGTCGGCGTGGTCGAGGCAGACGCCATCCTCGGCCCCGACAAGGTGCGGCCCGGCGATGCGGTGATCGGCCTTGAGAGCTCCGGCGTGCATTCGAACGGCTACTCGCTGATCCGGCACGTGCTGTTGGACATCGGCCGGCTGCCGCTGGACGGGCACGTGGAGGAATTCAGCCGCACCCTCGGTGAGGAGCTACTCGAACCGTGCCGGATCTACAGCAAGGAATGCTTGTCGTTGGCCAAGGAGGCCGACGTGCATGCCATCGCCCACATCACCGGCGGCGGGCTGGTGAGCAACCTGGCGAGGGTGATTCCGAAGGGGCTCACCGCACAGCTGGATCGTCGGTCGTGGTCGCCGTTACCGGTGTTCGGCTACATCAGCGGCCGCGGCCGGGTGGACCGTGCCGAGATGGAGAAGGCGTTCAACATGGGCGTCGGCATGGTGGTGGTGTTGGCGCCGGACGATGTCGATCGGGCGCTGGCGATGCTGACGGCCAAACACGTGCCGGCCTGGCCCCTTGGCGTCGTCGAGAAGTCGGGCGAACGGACCGAGCGGGTGTCCTTGGATGGCGAACATCCCCGGTTCTGAACCAGTATCCGGGGATGTTCGCTGGTGACCTTCCGCACTCTGTTTGACGGACAGCCACGGGTCTGTGCAGGCGGTCAGCCCAAGGAATCAGATCCGATGCCGGAATCGGAGTGACCGCGGTCGGCGAGGCCCTGCTGATCGGCGCTGTAGCCCAGCGAGCCTGAGTCTGCGGCTCCGCCCTGCGGCGTCGACGGATCGCCCGGCACCGAACTCGGGTCGGGACTGACGCCCGGAGTAGGAGCCACCTCGGGCACCGGCTGGCCGCCGGGATCCGGCGCCGGCACTCCGGACGGTGACACGTCAGGCGATGACGGATATTCACTGGGCGAGCCGGCAGGATCAGTGCCCGGATCAGTGGTCGGCGGTGCGCCGGGGTCCGTTCCAGGGTCGCCAGCGGGATCCGAATTGCCCAGATCGTCGCTGGGGTGGTGGCTGCCGGAATCGGCGCTGGCAGAGTCGTAGCTGCCGGGATCGCTGCTGCCGGAGTCGGAGCTGGCAGAGTCGTAGCTGCCGGAGTCGTAGCTGCTTGAGGCGGCGCCGTCGGCTTCAGTGCTTCCCGAGTCAGTGCTTCCCGCGTCGGTGCTGAGCGCGGCCAGCGGGCTGCTGGCCGTACCGTCGAGCTGTTCCGTCGGATCGGAGGAGATCGGAGCGCCCTGCTCACGTTCCTGCTGGACCTGTGCGTTCATTCGCTCACGGGTCGCCTGCTCGGCCGCTTCCGGATCCTGGACGAACTGGTCGGCATCGTCGGTGTTGAAGTTGTCGGCACCTGCGTTCGGGTCGGCCCTGTCCGGATCTCTGGTGCCGTCTGGAGAGGTCATCGTTCATTCCTTCCTGGGAGGCGTGCGACGACCGCACGTGATCTATCGGCACCGTACCCAGGCCCGGCGAAGTCAACCCCCCAAGCTGAAAGAAGTGCAGAATTCGCGAAGATCAGCTCCCGGCGGAGGCGTATCGGCCGGTGGGGTCGCCGTCTTCGTCGTCGTCCTCGGCGGCGTACGGATCGCCGTATTCGCCGCTGTCATCGTCGTCGACAGCAGGGTGGATGGTCGACGTGGAGTTCGGCCCTGACAGCTCCTGCTGCAGTGCTGTGACGTCGATCGAGGAGGTGTAGTACTTCAACTCCCTGGCGACCTTCGTCTGCTTCGCCTTTTGACGGCCTCGCCCCATGGCGGACCCCCTTGCACGTGAGAAGCGGGACGGCCAGCGTGGGCGGCCCCGGGATCAGTTTTTTGTCGTGCTCACAGACTACAGGGTCGGCGCCACCCCTGGTGCGATGGTCACCGTGCCGACTTCACGTCCGCCGCCGAGGACGGTCCCCACGGCCAGTTGGTCCAAGATCGGGGAATCCAGGCCGAGCGCGCGCAACCCGGCGACCAGCACCGGCATCCGGGCGCGGCTGGCGCCGTCGGAGATCTTCAGCGCTACCGCACTGCCGTCGAACAGGGCCGCCACTCCTACCCCCTCGGCGCCGCCCTTCGTCAGCACGTCCGGATGCGCCGCCATCACCACGGTGTCGTTCCGCCCGGTGCCGGCGACCATCTCGGGGTGCGCCCGCATGGCGTCGGCAACGGCCCGTTCGGCGGTGCCGGCCTCGGCGGTCGTCATCCTGCCGAATGCGCGGGCCAGCCCGGTGAGGGAGAAACCGACCACCGGTGCGCCGCAACCGTCCATCCCGACGGCGGCGGCCTGCTCGCCGGTGAGCCTGGCGATGGTGACCAGGGTGTGCTGCTGGTACGGGTGCTGCGGATCGAGGTAACCGCGGATGTCGAAACCGGCGGCGCGGCAGGCCGCAAGCATTCCGGAGTGCTTCCCGGAGCAGTTCATGTAGATCCGTCGTGGGCCGCCGCCGGCCCGCAGGATCGCTGTCCTTGTTGCTTCGTCCGCCGGCAGGTCGGACGGGCACCCGAGGTCGTCCTCGGTGAGACCGACGGCGGCCAGCATGGCCAGTGCCCTGTCGGTGTGCATCGGCTCGCCGACGTGTGATCCTGCGGCCAGCGCCAGGTCCGCGCCGGTCAGTGCGGCGCCGACCTCCAACATGGCTGTGGCCTGGAACGGCTTGTTGGACGACCTCGGGAACATCGCGGCGTCGGGGTCACCCAGTGAGTAGGCGACGCTGCCGTCCGGTCTGGTGATGACCATCGACCCGTAGTGACTGCACTCGTGGAATCCGGAACGGGTCACCCTGACGAGTTCAACGTGGGAGGGCAACGGCTTCTCCTGGCGGTGGGGCGGAAAGGAATGGGCAGATCAGGCAGTGCCGAGAATGTCCAGCAGCACGGCGGGATCGATGTTGCCGCCGGACACGATGGCCACTCGCTTCCCGGCCGGCAGCTGGTCAGAATGGTGCAGGTGTCCGGCGACGCTGACGGCTCCGCTCGGCTCGGCAACAAGATGCGTCTGGAGCACAAGTCGCCTTGTCGCGTCACGGATTTCGTCCTCGGTGACGGTGATGATGTCGTGCACCTGGATGCTGATGTGCTGCCACGGCAGCTCGCCGAGACTCCAGCTGCGCAGGCCGTCAGCGATGGTCCTCGCGGTCTGTTCCGGTTGCCAGGACACGTGGGTGCCGGTCCGCAGCGACTCGGCGGCGTCCCCGGCCAACTCCGGTTCAACGCCGATGATCGCGGTATTCGGCAGCAGCGCGGCGGCGGCGGCGGCGATTCCCGAGATCAGCCCGCCGCCGGAGACCGGCACCAGGATGACCGCGACATCCGGTGCGGCGTCGGCGATCTCCAGCGCAACGGTGCCCTGGCCGGCGATCACATTGCGGTCGTCGAAGGGCGGCACCATGGGCTTGCCGGTGACGGCCTGGATCTCCAGCGGTCGGCTGAAGCGCTGTGCCAGCGGCACCAACTCGACGGTGGCACCCAGCGCCCTGGTGGCTGCGATCTTGCGGGGTGGGGCGCTGTCCGGAATGACGATGTGTGCATCGACGCCGAACAGCCGGGCCGCATACGCCACCGCCTGAGCGTGGTTGCCGGACGAGTGCGCCAGCACTCCACGAGCTCGCAGCTGAGGATCCATCGCGGCGATCGCGTTCACCGCGCCGCGGATCTTGAAGGCCCCCATCGGTTGCAGCAACTCGGCCTTCAACCACAACTCGGAGCGGTCGTCGGTCCATGGGGAGGTCAACAGTGGGGTGCGAACAGCGTGCGATTCGATGCGCGCGGCGGCGGCTCGGATCTCCTCGATCGACACCAGGTCGGACACGCATTCTCCTTGCGACGGACGGTGATCTTGATGGCGACCAGCTGGCCAGCGAGCCGACGGTGTTGTCGGCTCAGCGGGGCCGGATCCGAGGCAGCGAGCGATGGTCGACGGCCGATCTGGGCGCCGGTCCGGCATTGTCGGCTGCGACGGCGTCGTCCGGGTCGATCATCGCATCGACCCCGTCGACCATCAGCCGGGTGTCCAGAGGAAGTGACCGCTTGACCATGGCTAGCGCGATCGGCCCGTTCTCGTGGTGGTAGGCAACCGTTCCCACCCGGCCGACGACCCGCCCGCCACCGGCCGTTCCGGCGGTCAGCACCTCGGAACCGGTGTGCGGCAACCGATCCACCGAACCATCCAGGTTCAGCATCACCAACCGTCGCGGCGGCCGGCCCAGATTGTTGACCCTGGCTACCGTCTCCTGGCCGCGGTAGCAACCCTTGTCAAGATGGACCGCGGAGGCCAGCCAGCTGGTCTCGTTCGGGATGGTCCGTTCATCGGTGTCGACACCCAACCTCGGAACCCTGGTCGGGATGCGCAGCGCATCGGCCGCCCAACTGCCCGCCGGCCGGGCACCGCCGGCGATGATCGCGGCGGCCAGCTTTCCCAGGTCGGCTCTCGGCACCGCAATCTCGATGGCATCTGCGCGCGACCGAACGAAGCCCGCTGCTCCGCTGACGGTCGCTCCCTGGCTGGGAGCACCGACGAAAACCCGCTCCGGCCCTGTCAGCCGCAGCAGACCGAGGTCGGCGGTGGCCAGCTCCACCGTCGACCAGAAGATCATCGATTTCAGGTAGCCGATGAGTGCCGCGCCGTGGCCGGGTTCGGTGTCGAGATAGACGGTGTCACCGACGGCCGTCACCACAGCGTGGTGCTCGACGTGACCGGTGGGCGAGAGCACCAACGCCTCGGTGACGCCGCCGTCCGGCAAGGTGTCCAATGCCTGCGAGGTCAAGGTGTGCAGCCAGCTCAGTCGGTCGACTCCGGTCACCGTCAGCACGTCGCGGTGGGACAGGTCGAACAGTGCGGACTGGGTGACGGCGGCCCGCTGCTCGGCGATCGGGTCGCCGTAGTGCCAGCTGATGGCACTGTCCGGATCGGGCGCTAACGGCGCCGGCGTGCCCGGATTCTGCGTCACCGGGTGCCCTGGGACCGGGTGCTTGATCTGCGGACCGGCGGGATCCTGCTCAGCTGGTGGTCCCGCCGGGTGGTCGCCAGCCGCGGAGTTGGCAACGGCACCTGGCAGCTCGAGCAGCGGGGAACGCATTCCTACATGGTAGGCGCGGGGTTCCGGGCTGCCGTCGGGCGAACCGGTCAGCCGGCCAGCTGCTCTCTGGCCGCGACGAACGCCGCTGCACAGGCGCGGACGTCCCGCTCGGAATGCCCGGCCGACAGCTGCACCCTGATCCTGGCCTTGCCCTGCGGCACCACCGGATAGGAGAAGGCGATCACGTACACCCCGCGTTCCAGCATGACGTCGGCGATCTGGCTGGCGATCTTGGCATCGCCGAACATCACCGGGGTGATCGGGTGTTCGCCCATCAGTAGCTCGAAGCCGGCCTCGATCATCAGCTGCCGGAACAGTTCGGTATTGCGGCGCAACGTCTTTCGCTGTTCGTCACCACCGGCGATCAGCTCCAGCGCGGCCAGTGAGCCGGCCACCACCGGTGGCGCCACCGCATTGGAGAACAGGTAGGGCCGGGACCGCTGCCGCAGCAGATCGACGATCTCCCGATGCGAGGCGACGTAACCACCGGATGCGCCGCCCAGCGCCTTGCCCAGGGTTCCGGAAACGATGTCCACCCTGTCCTGTACCCCGAACAGCTCTGGCGTGCCTGCGCCGCCCGGCCCGACGAAGCCGACAGCGTGCGAGTCGTCCACCATCACCAGTGCGTGGTAGGAGTCGGCCAAATCACAGATCGCGTCCAGCGGCGCCAGGTAACCATCCATCGAGAACACCCCGTCGGTGACGATCATCCGGCGGCCGGCGTCCTTGCTGGCAATCAATTGCTGTTCCAGATCGGCCATGTCGCGGTTGCGGTAGCGCAGTCGCTTGGCTTTGCACAGCCGGATACCGTCGATGATCGAGGCGTGGTTCAGCTCGTCGGAGATCACCGCATCGTCGGCGCCGAGCAGTACCTCGAACAGCCCGCCGTTGGCGTCGAAGCACGAGGAGTAAAGGATGGTCGCCTCGGTGTGCAGGAACTGGGAGAGTCGCCGTTCCAGCTCCGCGTGCTGGGTCTGGGTGCCGCAGATGAAACGCACGCTGGCCATCCCGAAACCCCAGTCTTCCAAGGCTTTTCGAGCGGCGGCCAGTACGGCTGGGTGGTCGGCCAGGCCCAGGTAGTTGTTGGCGCAGAAGTTGAGTACCGACTTCCCCCCGGACCGCACGGTGGCATCCTGCGGGCCGGCGAGCAGACGTTCATTCTTGTACAGCCCCGCCTCGCGGATCTCCCCGAGGGTGGCGGCGAGCTGCTCTTTGACCTGTCCGTACATCGCTGTCCTTCCTGATCGGGGCCGCCTTCGGCGCCGTGGGTGTGGTGCGGCTAGTCCGCCGTCCAGTCGATGACGACCTTGCCGCCTGCTCCTCTGGCCGCCGCGTCGAAAGCCTGCTGCCACTGCGATGCCGGGAAGCGGTCGGTGATCACCGGCGCGATGTCAAGGCCGGACTTGAGCAGCGCGCTCATCGCGTACCAGGTCTCGAACATCTCACGGCCGTAGATGCCTTTGATGGTGATCATGTGGCTGACGACCTTTGCCCAGTCAATCTGGATGGGCATGCTCGGCAGCCCCAGCACCGCGATCCGGCCGCCATGGTTGAGGTTCGCGATGATGTCCGGCAGCGCGGCCGGACTACCCGACATCTCCAGTGCCACATCGAATCCCTCGACCATCCCGAGCTCGTGTTGCACGTCGACGATGCTGCGCTCGGTGACGTTGACCGCTACATCCACGCCGAGTCGGCGGGCCAGTTCCAGCCGCGGCTCGCTGATATCGGTGATCACCACGAACCTGGCGCCGACCTTGCGGGCGACGGCGGCCGCCATCAGGCCGATGGGGCCGGCGCCGGTGATCAGCACGTCCTCGCCGACCAGCGGGTACGACAGCGCCGTGTGTACGGCGTTACCGAACGGGTCGAAGATTGCGGCAATGTCCAGTTCGGATTCGGTGAGCGCGGCGATACCGCCTTCGCCGCCAGCACCGTCGATCCCGGGCGTCCTGCTCGGCGCGTGACGGTGCACCCAGACATTGGTCTCTGGGATCACCACGAACTCGGCGAACGCGCCGTCCCTGTCGACGCCGATGCTGGAGGTTCTGATGCATAGGTGCCGGCGGCCGGCCCGACAGTTGCGGCAGGTGCCACAGACGATGTGGCCCTCACCGGAGACGAAATCGCCGAGCCGGACGTCTTGGACGCCATCGCCGATGGCCACCACCTCGCCGCAGAACTCGTGTCCGGGAATCAGCGGCGGCCGGATGGCCCCCTGGGCCCAGGTATCCCAGCCGAGGATGTGCAGATCGGTGCCGCAGATACCGGTCCGCAGCACCCTGATCTTCACCTGCCTGGCGCCAGCTTGTGGCGAAGGCCGTTGCGTCATCTCGAAGCCGGGCGCCGCCGATGGTTTGAACAGTGCCTTCACCAGCGTCATCCTGCCTGGCAGCGGGAGCCGGCGTCGAGCGGGGCGTCGCTGGCCCGTGCGATAGTTCACAGCCGGTCGACGACACCGTGGCACCGTCCGACGGGCACAATCTGCGGCTATGGCGGCAGACGATGAGGTCGGCTCGGCAGCGAAGAACGAGGTCGGCGTCGGTCGGGCTGCTCCACCCGACGGCACCGTCAGCCCGTTCGTCGCACTGGACAGGGCGGAATGGGCCGCGTTGCGCGACCAGACGCCGATGACCCTGACGCAGGACGAGGTGACCAGGCTGGGCGGCCTGACCGATCCGATAGACACCGAGGAGGCCGCGGACATCTATCTGCCGCTGTCCCGGCTGCTCAGCATGTACGTGGCCGGAAAGGGGTCGTTGTATCGCGTCACCTCGACCTTTCTCGGCGAGAGGGCGCAGCGCACCCCGTTCGTCATCGGGGTAGCCGGATCGGTGGCGGTAGGAAAGTCGACCACCTCGCGGGTGCTGCGCGAGTTGCTGTCGCGGTGGCCGGACACACCACGCGTCGACCTGGTGACGACCGACGGATTCCTTTATCCGAACGCGGTGCTGGAAGAGCGAAACCTGATGATGCGCAAGGGTTTCCCAGAGTCGTACGACCGGCGGGCGCTGCTCAGGTTCGTCGCCGCGGTGAAGTCGGGGGCCGCGGAAGTACGGGCGCCCCGCTACGACCACCTGACCTACGACATCCTGGCGGGTGAGCAGATCGTGGTTCACCGTCCCGATGTGTTGATCGTCGAGGGGCTGAACGTGCTGCAGCCGGCCCGAGCCAGCAGCGAGGACTTCCCCGGCGCGCTTGCGGTGAGCGACTACTTCGACTTCTCGATCTACGTCGACGCCAACTCGAGCGACGTTCTCGGCTGGTTCGTCGAGCGCTTCTTGTCGTTGCGGCGGACGGCGTTCGCTGATCCGGAGTCCTTCTTCCACCGATTCGCCGCCCTCAGCGACGGCGAGGCGGTCGAGCTGGCCACCGAAATCTGGCAGTCGATCAACGAGCCGAACCTACGAGAGAATATTCTGCCGACCAGAGCAAGGGCGAACCTGGTGCTGCGCAAGGGTCCTGGCCACGCGGTGGAGAAGGTCTTCCTGCGCAAGCTGTAGATCCTGCGGGCAGCGACCGGCCCGCGCCGAGGTTGAGTGGCAGGCCCGCTTGGTCCGCGTCCTACCCTTGACCTGTGACCGACCTATTGATTGCCACCCTTGACGGTGCGCTTCATCCCGCCGACCAGCCGCTGCTGCGGGCCGATGATCTTGGTGCGCTGCGCGGCGACGGCGTCTTCGAGACCACCCTCGCCGTAGATGGGGTGCCGCGAGACCTGGACGATCACCTGGCCAGGCTGGGGGCGTCGGCCAAAATGCTCGATCTGGAACTGCCGGGCGCCGCCGAATGGCATCCGGCGATTGAGGCGGTACTTGCTGCCTGGCGCGCGGCCGGCGGCGAATCGGAAATGGTTTTGCGATTGCTGGGCACCAGGGGACCTGAATATGGCGACGCCCCGACCTGCTGGGTGATGGGTGGGTCGGTCGCCGAGTCGACGATCGTGCAACGCGCCGGTGCCAGGGTCTGCACGCTTGCCAGGGGCTTCACCGGCTCTGAGGTTGCCGACATGCCGTGGCTGCTGCCTGGGGCGAAGACGCTGTCGTACGGGATCAACATGGCAGCCATCCGGCACGCGAAGTCCCGCGGTGACGACGACGTGCTGTTCATCGGCAACGACGGCACCGTGCTGGAAGGTCCGACGTCGACGCTGATGCTGGCCGACGGCGACCAGCTCGTCACCCCGCCGAGGGACGGGGTGCTTGACGGCATCACTGTTCGCCGGTTGTTCGGCGCCGCCGAGAACGCCGGCTGGAAGACCGGTTTTGCGCCCATCACGCCCGATCGGCTGCTGTCCGCGGAGGGCGCGTATCTGTTGTCAAGCGTCCGGTTGCTGACGCCGATCGTGTCCGTCAACGGCACCAGCAGAGTCGTCGGGCCGAGGACCGACGTGTTGGCCGCGCTGCTTGGGGTACCCGGGAGTGGTTGAGTTGTTCCGCGGCGCGGCCGATCAGCATGCCGCGAGCATCGGTACCTGGGGCTGCCGTGTTGCGCCGCAAGCTGTTGAATGTGGCTATGGATCCGCGCGCGGGTAAGCCGGCTGAGCCGGGCGATCTGATTGACGTCGACGCTGTGGTGGGGGCCTACTCCGACCTCGAGCCTGACCCCACCATCGCTGAACAGCGGGTGGTGTTCGGCACCTCGGGTCATCGCGGTTCGAGCCTGGACGCGGCGTTCAACGAGAACCACATCCTGGCCATCACCCAGGCTATTTGTGAGTTCAGGGCCAACGCTGGTACCGATGGACCGCTGTTCCTGGGCGCCGATACACATGCCCTTTCCGAGCCGGCGACCAGAACGGCACTGGAGGTGCTGGCGGCCAACGACGTCACGGTGATGCTCGATGTGAAAGACGGGTACACCCCGACACCAGCGGTCAGCCATGCGATTTTGAAGGCCAACCGAAAGCGGGACAGCAGACTTGCTGATGGCATCGTGGTGACGCCGTCGCACAATCCACCCCGAGACGGCGGCTTCAAGTACAACCCGCCGCACGGTGGACCGGCTGATTCGGACGCCACCAGTTGGATCGCCGGGCGGGCCAATGAGCTGCTCGAAGGCGGCCTCACCGAGGTGAAGCGGATTGGCTACGACGCCGCCCGGGACGCCGACACCACCGGCTTCTACGACTTCTTGTCCGGCTACGTCGGCGATCTGGACACCGTCGTCGACGTCGACGCCATCCGGTCGGCCGGGGTGCGGATCGGGGCCGACCCGCTCGGCGGTGCCTCCGTCGCGTACTGGGAGGCGATCGCCGAGCGGCTGGACCTAGACCTGCAGGTGCTCAACACCACCGTCGATCCGCGCTGGTCGTTCATGACGCTGGATTGGGACGGCAAGATCCGGATGGATTGCAGTTCGCCGTCGGTGATGGCATCGGTGGTAGCCAAGGCCGCCGATTATCAGATCGCCACCGGCAACGATGCCGACGCCGACCGGCACGGCATCGTCACCCCTGACGCCGGTCTGATGAACCCGAACCACTATTTGGCGGTGGCCATCGACTATCTGTATCGCCACCGACCGGAATGGCCGGCCGGCACCGGGGTCGGGAAGACCCTGGTGTCCTCGTCGATGATCGACAGGGTGGTCGCCGACATGGGTCGGCGGCTGGTCGAGGTGCCAGTGGGATTCAAGTGGTTCGTGCCGGGCCTGATCGACGGATCGATCGGCTTCGGCGGCGAGGAATCGGCTGGTGCCTCATTCCTGCGGCAGCGCGGCACGGTCTGGACCACCGACAAGGACGGAATCCTGCTGGCGCTACTGGCATCCGAAATCCAGGCGGTAACGGGCAAGTCGCCGAGCCAGCGGTATGCCGAGCTGGTCGGGCAGTTCGGTGACCCGGCATACGCCAGGGTGGATGCCGCGGCCACCAAGCAGGAGAAGGCCAAGCTGGGGATGCTGTCGGCCGACGCGGTGAAGGCCGACTCGCTGGCCGGTGAGCCCATTGTGGCTCGGCTGGTGACGGCGCCCGGCAACGGGGCGGCCATCGGTGGGCTCAAGGTGGTCACCGAGAACGCCTGGTTCGCCGCCCGGCCGTCCGGCACCGAGGATGTCTACAAGATTTACGCAGAATCCTTCCGCGGCCCAGAACACCTCGCCCAGGTGCAGGACGAGGCCAGAGAGGTCGTCGCTGCCGCCCTGTCCAGCTGAGGTTCGGGCGCGTTCTGAGGTTCGGGCGCGTTCGTGCGCCGGTCAGCGAGCGGCTCCTCCAGCGAAGGCCCGCAGAAATTCCTGAAAAGTGGCCCGCAGTTACTTTTCCGAGCATGTCGTTATGAGAATTCGGCGACTGGCGTCCCATTGTCAGGCGGCGCAGGTGGCGAGTGCTCGGCGGATGGTGTGCACCACGTGGTCCGGATCGTCAACCAGCATGCTGTAGGTAAAGCGCAGCACCGTCCACCCCTGCAGAACGAGCGCGTTCTGTCGGTACCGGTCCTTGTCGAAGATGTGGCATCCGTCTCGTGCAATCGACCGTCGATCTCCACGGCCAACCGAAGCCCGGGAAACGCGATGTCGATGTAATAGTCCCGGCCGGCCCGGAGCACATGAAAGTTGGACTGCCATCCACTGATGCCTGCGGCCCGCAGCATCCGATTCACCAGGCGTTCGGCGGCCGACCACGGCCCGGCGC
>JALYXB010000151.1 GCA_030947305.1 Actinomycetota bacterium
CGGCAGAACTGTTGGGGCCCAACGCATCGACGACCGCTGAGCCAGCCGATCAGCTGCCGGCGGTGCTGATCGACCTGATGCGCGACATCGGCATCCCGGCCGGGATCGGCGCCGTCGGCTTCGGCGAGAACGACATCGACTCGCTGACCGCAGGCGCCATCAAGCAGCAGCGGCTGCTGACCATCGCGCCGCGCGACGTCACCCCCGAGGCGCTGGCCGACATCCTCCGCAGCTCGATCGAACTGTGGTGAGGTCGCCCTTCACCGGTAGCGCGAGTTTGTCGCGACACGCCGGCGCGTCACGACAAAACCACGCTACCGCTGCTGAGGTGGTCGCTGGTATTCTGATTCAGTGAACTGCGCAACCATGCTTCGTCTCAACTGGTGGCGGGCCGCCCGGTAGCGGTCCGCGACGTCGCATTTCCCGACCCGGCCGCTGCGAGCGGCCGGGTTTCTTGTTGCCCTGCAACGATTCTCGGCGCTCGTGGTGGCTTTCCAGCCACGAACGGAGAATCCCATGAGCGTCACCCGCAGCAGTCCGGCATTGCCACCGGTGATGGACGACCTCACCGAGGCGCTCCGGCTGCTCGGCCGGCCGGCCAGAGTGCTGTCCGGCGACCGACCGACCGGCGATTTGCACCTCGGCCACTACCTGGCCAGCCTTCGCAACAGGGTCGCTCTGCAACGGGCCGGCGCCCAGGTGATGATCGTGATCGCCGACTATCAGGTGCTCACCGATCGCGACCGGATCGGCCCTATCCGCCGGCAGGTGCTGTCCAACGTTGCCGACTATCTTGCCTGCGGCATCGACCCGTAATCGGCGGTGATCTTCCCGCACAGCGCTGTCGCCGAGCTCAACCAGCTGCTGCTGCCGTTCCTGTCGCTGATCACCGACGCCGAGCTGCGGCGGAACCCGACCGTCAAGTCCGAATCAGCCGATTCTGGCCGGCCGCTATCCGGGCTGCTGCTGACCTACCCGGTGCACCAAGCTGCCGACATCCTGTTCTGTCACACGGATCTGGTACCCGTCGGCAGGGACCAACTGCCGCACTTGGAGGTCAGTCGGCTGATCGCCAGACGCTTCAACGAGCGCTACGGGCCGGTGTTCACCGAAGCGACAGCGCTGCTGTCCGAGGTGCCATTGTTGCTGGGCACCGACGGGGCCAAGATGTCCAAGACTCGCGGCAACTGCATCCGGTTGGCCGCGACAGACGATGAGACCGCAGTCGCGATCAGGTCGGCCGTCACCGATTCGGAGCGCCGGATCAGCTATCAGCCCGACCGGCGACCTGGGGTGTCGGCGCTGCTGGAGATGGCCGCCCGTTGTGTTGACGCCGACCCGGACGCCCTGGCCGCAGAGATCGGCGACGGAGGGGCGGCTCGACTCAAATCGGTGGTGACGGAAATGGTCAATGAGCACCTGCGTCCGATCAGGGCCCGCCGGAGCGAACTGCTGGCCGATCCCGACCTGCTCGACGAGGTATTGCTGGTGGGCATCGCCGTCGCCACCGACCTGGCACGGGGCACCCTTGCACGGGTGCGGGCCGCCATGCAGATGGACTACCTGGCGGCGCACTGACCGCGGCCGGCCTCACTGGTCGACCCCACCAGCCCGCACGGTTCCAGTGGATCGCGACCCTCCCGCGGGTGGCGAACCACTGGCGGCGTCCGGTCTGAGCATCTGAACGGGCTGCTAGCCGAAGACGACGATCGGCCCCGCGCCGAAACGCGGGGCCGATCGAGGTGTGGGGTGAGCGACGGGACTCGAACCCGCGACCACCGGCACCACAAGCCAGTGCTCTACCAGCTGAGCTACGCCCACCATGCCGAACAAGCTGCCGAACAAGCTGCCGAACAAGCTGGCCACCGAGCCACCCAGCGGCAGCGCTGCAGGCCCCGTCCAGTCTATCCGACAGGACGGGTCACTTCGGCCGCGATGCCCTTGGCCTGCTCGGCGGTTGGCCCGGGGGGAGCGACGAAAGCAGCCTTCCGGTAGTAGGCAAGTTCGGTGATGCTCTCCCGGATGTCGGCCAACGCCCGGTGCGCCATCCCCTTGTCCGGCTGGGCCGAGTAAACCGCCGGATACCAGCGCCTGCACAGTTCCTTGATGGTGGACACGTCGATCATCCGGTAATGCAGGTAATCGTTGAGGGCGGGCATGTCTCGGGCGATGAAGCCGCGATCGGTGGCGATCGAGTTGCCCGCCAACAACGCCGTATTCGGTTGCGGGACAGACTGTCGTACATAATCGAGTACCTGCTTCTCGGCATCCGCGATGCTGATCGTCGATGCCCGGACGGCGTCCGTCAAACCCGACTTGGCGTGCATCTGCTCGACGACGGCCGGCATCTTCGCCAGCGCCGGGTCGTCGGCGTGGATCACCAGGTCCACTCCGTCACCCAGGATGTTCAGCTCCGCGTCGGTGACCAGTGCGGCAATCTCGATGAGGGCGTCACCCGCCAGATCGAGTCCCGTCATTTCACAATCGATCCACACCAGTCTGTCTGTCACGGGAGCTGACCCTACGCGGGTGTCAGAGAGTAGTTACGCTACCGGCTATGTCGCAGCCGCAGAGCCCAGCAGACCCGTCAGCGTCGGTACCCGATGCAGTCCCGGCGCCCGATGCGGTCCTGGCGCCCGGTGCAGTTCCGGCAGCCGGTGCAGTTCCGGCAGCCGATGCAGTTCCGCCGCCCGTCGTCGGCAGCAATGAGGCCGCCCAGCGCATCGGGCACGGTTACGACACCGAGGCCGCCGCCGTCACCCTCGGTGCGGTGGTAGTCGACGGCAGCTGCGACCCGTCTGCGTTGGTGCGCATCCCGCTGGCCATGTTCAACCGGCACGGCCTGGTGGCCGGCGCCACCGGCACCGGCAAGACCAAGTCGTTGCAGGTGATCGCCGAGCAACTCTCGGACGCCGGTGTGCCGGTGATGATGCCGGACATCAAGGGAGACCTGTCCGGACTGGTGGCCCCCGGCAGCTCGAACGACAAGATCGTCCAGCGCGCCAAAGATACCGCTGACGACTGGCAGGCAGAGGCGTTCCCGGTCGAGTTTCTGGCTCTCGCCGGCCAGGGCACGGGTATTCCCGTCCGGGCCACCATCGACTCGTTCGGTCCGATCCTGCTGTCGAAGGTGCTGGGGCTCAACGACACTCAGGAATCAACCCTCGGGTTGATCTTCCATTGGGCCGATGGCCAGAAGATGCCGCTGCTGGATATCAAGGACCTACGCGAGGTGATCAGTTGGCTCACCAGTGCGCAGGGCAAGGCCGACCTGGGGCAGTTGGGGGGAGTCTCGTCGTCGACGGCCGGGGTGATCCTGCGGGCTGTGACGAACCTGGAGGCTCAAGGCGGCGACCAATTCTTCGGCGAGCCGCAGCTCGACGTGATGGACATGATCCGCACCAACTCCGGCGGCAAAGGCGTGATCTCCCTGCTCGAGGTCGGCAACCTGCAAAACCGTCCTGCGTTGTACTCCACATTCGTGATGTGGCTGCTGGCCGAGCTGTTCGAGGTTCTCCCCGAGGTCGGCGATTCCGACAAGCCCAAGATCGTCTTCATGTTCGACGAGTCGCACCTGTTGTTCACCGATGCGTCCAAGGCATTCCTGCAGGCCGTCGAGCAGACGGTGAAGCTGATCAGGTCGAAGGGTGTCGGCGTCTTCTTCTGCTCGCAGCTGCCTACCGACATCCCGGACAGCGTGTTGTCCCAGCTGGGCGCACGGGTGCAGCACGCGCTGCGGGCCTTCACCCCGGACGACCAGCAAGCATTGACCAGGACGGTCAAGACCTACCCGAAGACATCGGACTACGAACTGGCGTCCGCGCTTACCTCATTGGGCACCGGCGAGGCTATCGTCACCGTGCTGAGCGAGAAGGGCGCACCGACTCCGGTCGCCTGGACCCGGGTGCGGCCGCCGCGATCGCTGATGGCTCCGGCAGATGCCAGCCTGGTCACCCAGACCATCTCGTCGTCGCCGCTCACCACCAAGTACGGCCAACCCATCGACCGGGAATCCGCCTACGAGCTGCTGACCAAGCGGTTGGCCGACAGCACCGCAGCGGCGGCGCAGGCCGCCAACGGCGGCGGTGGCGACGATAGGCCCGCCCAGCAGACGCCTGCCGCGAAGGGCGGTGGGTTCCTGGGCGGGTTCTTCAAGTCCGCGGCCGGGAGGTCGTTGATCACGTCCGCGGTCGGTGCCCTGACTCGAGGCGTCTTCGGGAACAGGCGTCGATGAGTGCGCCGCGGATCTGCTGAACACCTCCACGCCCGAAACATTGTCAGTTCTCTGAGAGGGGATTCGGTTGAGCACCCTGCTCGTAATCGTGCTGATCGTCGTGGTGATTGCTGCTGCTTCCTATTTCTCCCGGACCAGCGCACGCAAGCAAGTAACCGTCGGCGTCGAGGACGCCAAGGCGGAGGCAAGACGGTGGATCGAGCGGCTGGGCGGCCAGGTGCTGTCGCTGGATGGTAAGGACAACGCGGCAGCCAGGCAGGCGTTGGCTGACGCGTCCGAGCGGTACACCGCTGCCGGGGCTCAGATCGAGCAGGCGACGACGGCGCGGCAGGCGCAGTTGGCCCAGCACACCGCGTACGAGGGTCTGTATTACGTACGGGCGGCCCGGACGACCCTCGGGCTCGACCCGGGGCCCGACGTGCCGCCGATCCCGGGACAGGCTCAGGCCGGCGCGGTCACCGAGGACAAGAAGGTGGAGGTAGCGGGCCGCGGCTACGAGGCTTCACCGAACCCGAGTGACGGCACGCCGCACTACTACCCTGGCGGGCTGGTGGCCGGCCGCCCGGTGCCGCGTGGGTGGTACTCGGAGCCGTGGTGGCGGTCGGCGTTGACGGCTGGCGTCTGGGGCGCGGGCAGCTATCTGGTGGCGTCCAGCCTGTTTGCCGGGATGGCCGGCATCGGCGGTTGGGGCGGCTACTACGGCGACGGCTACAACGAGGGCATCGATGGTGGTGATGTCTCCGGCGACGGATCCGATGGTAACGGCGGGCCGGACGGCGCCGATGGTGGCTACGACAACGGCGGGGGCGACTCCGGCGACGGCGGCGACTGGGGCGGTGCAGACGGTGGCGGCGGTGACTGGGGTGGTGGCGGCGGCGACTGGGGTGGCGGCGGCGGCTTCGACGGTGGCGGCTTCGACGGTGGCGGCTTCGACGGTGGCTTCGAGATCTGAGAGTGCCGGCGGCCGGCTGCCGCCGCACCTGCGCCTGCCGACCAGCCCTGTCGCCAACCAGGCGAACATTATCGCCGACGATCACTGGCGGATCACCGTGTTGGACGCCGGCCTGGTCCGGTTGGAGTGGAGCCCGGCGGGCACCTTCGCCGACCGTGCCTCCCAGACGGTGCTGCACCGCGACGCACCGGCCGTCGACAAGGAGGTTCGCAAGTCCGCATCGGTGATCGAGGTCATCACCGACCGGCTGCATCTGGTATACGACCGCACACTCTTCAGCCCGCAAGGGCTTTCGGTCCAGGCTCGCGGCGGCATCAGCAACTACCACAGTGTGTGGCGGTATGGGGAACGAGCCGAGGGCAACCTCGGGGGGACGGCCCGAACGTTGGACGGCGTGGACGGTTCCTGTCCGCTGGAGGACGGTGTGCTGTCCAGCTTCGGCATCGCCGTCGTCGACGACTCGACCACGGTGTTGCTTGACGAGGACGGCTGGTTCACTCCGCGAGAACCGGGCAGCCTCGACGTCTACGTGTTCTGCTACGGCCGCGATTACCGGGCCGCTCTGCGGTCGCTGTACGCGGTCACCGGCAAGCAGCCGCTACTGCCGCGATTCGCGCTCGGCAACTGGTGGAGCCGCTATCACCCCTACACCGCCGGCGAATACCTGGCGTTGATGGACCGGTTCGCCGCGGAGCAGCTGCCCTTCACCGTTGCGGTGATCGACATGGACTGGCATCCGGTCGACATCGACCCGGAGCTCGGCAGTGGCTGGACCGGCTATTCCTGGAACACCGAGCTCATTCCGGAGCCAGCGGAGTTCCTGGCCGGGCTGCACCATCGCGGCCTGCGGGTGACGGTGAATGTGCATCCGGCGGACGGCATCAGGGCGAACGAGGACTGCTATCCACGGGTCGCCGCTGCTCTCGGACAGAACCCGTCGGACCGGCTGCCGGTGGCGTTCGATCCCACCGACCCGGAGTTCCTGGCCGCCTACCTCACCGAGGTACACCATCCGCTGGAAGAGCAGGGGGTCGACTTCTGGTGGCTGGATTGGCAGTCGGGCCGGGTCTCGCGGATCGCCGGGCTTGACCCGCTGTGGTTGCTCAATCACCTGCACTTCCTGGACTCGGGCCGGCCGGGCGGACCGCTCGCGGATCGCCCGATGACGTTCTCCCGGTACGCGGGCGTTGGCAGTCATCGCTACCCGATCGGGTTCGCCGGTGACACCGTCGTCTCCTGGGAATCCCTTGCCTTCCAACCGGAATTCACCGCAACGGCGTCGAATGTCGGCTATGGCTGGTGGAGTCACGACATCGGCGGCCACATGTTCGGCGCCAAGGACGACGAGTTGGCCACCCGGTGGGTTCAGCTCGGTGTCTTCTCGCCGATCCTGCGGCTGCATTCGACGTCGGATCCGTTCAACAGCAAGGAACCGTGGCGATTCGGCGAGATTGCCCGCCGAGTGATGTCGGGGTACCTGCGGTTGCGGCAACGGCTGCTGCCGTACCTGGCGACGATGGTGTACCGGGCACACCACGACGACCTGCCGCTGGTCGAGCCGATGTACTACGAACACCCCTGGGTCGGCGATGCCTACCGGGTTTCACATGAGTTCCGGTTCGGCAGCAGCCTGCTGGTCGCGCCGATCACCACGCCGGTCATCCGCTCGCTCGGGATGGCCAAGGTGATGACCTGGCTGCCGCCGGGCGAATGGTCGGATCTGATGTCGGGGTTGCGTTATGGGGGCGGCCGAATGGTGCCGATGTTCCGCCCGATCTATGCGCTGCCGGTACTGGCCGCCGCCGGCTCGATCATCCCGATGCTGCCGCAGGCAGGGGTGGGGAACTCGTGGACGGCGCCCTCCGCTGTCGAGCTGTGGGTGGTCGCCGGGGCCGACGGCGTGTTCCGACTGGTCGAGGATGCCGACGACGACCGCTGGGCGTTCACCACCATGCACTACCGGGCCGACGGCAGCCTGACGATCTCGGCCGTCGAGGGCGACCGGCAGACGGTCGGTGCGCAGCGCGCCTGGTCGTTGGTGTTGGTCGGCTTCGCCGATGCCACCGACGCCGAGATCGACGGTCGGCGGTACCCGACCACGCCAGGTCCGATCCCGGGCAGCCGGCTGGTCGAGCTGGGCGAGCATCCCACCTCGAAGGAGCTGCTGGTGACGATTCTCGGGGACACCGTGGCGGCCGAGAACGACGTCACCGAAAGGGTTTTCGAACTGCTCGACGCCGCACAGATCGAATTCGGGCTGAAGAAGAGGATTTTCGAGGTGATCAGCGGGCGGCAGTCGGCGGCCGGCGCCGCCCTGGCCCTGCAGGGGTTGGGGCTGGACCCGGAGCTGCTCGGCGCCGTCAGCGAGATCCTGTTGGCCGCCGGCTGATCGAAGCTACCGGCTGTCAGCCGTCGTAGTCGACGCTCACGGCGTCCGACGAGGGTTCGGACTGGCAGGTGAGCACGTAACCGGCGGCCAGCTCGTCCGGTTCCAGGGCGAAGTTGGTAGCCATCTCGACGGTGCCATCGGTCAGCTTGGCCCGGCAAGTGCCGCAGACCCCGCCGGCGCAGGCGAACGGGACGTCCGACCTGGATCGCAGCGCCGCGTCCAGGATGCGCTCACCGCTGTTCTTCGGCGTGGTGACCGTCGAGGTGCGACCGTCAAGGGTGAGGGTGATCGTCACCTGCGGGCCGGCATCCTTCTCCGGTAGCACGACCGGCGTTCTCCTGGTCGTCACGGAGTCGCCGTCGGTGCCGGTGGTGAACAGCTCGACATGCACCATGGCCGGGTCGCTGCCGCGAGCGATCAGCGCAGCGCGGACGGTCTGCACCAGTTCTATCGGTCCGCAGAGGAACCACTCGTCGACGGTGCGGGGCAACACAATTCGGTCGAACACCGTCTCCAGCTTCTCGGGGTCGAGCCGACCCGAGTGGGTGGGGGAGAGCCGCTGTTCTCGTGACAACACGTGGTGCACTGCCAGCCGCGCCGGGTAGCGATCCTTGAGGTCTGCCAGTGCATCGACGAACATCACCTGATCGGCGCTGCGGCTGGCATAGATCAGCGTGAAGGTCGATGAGGGGGAGGCCGTGAGCACACCAGCGGCCAACGCCATCACCGGGGTGATGCCGGAACCCGCTGCTACCGCAGCGATGTGAGCACGGCTGTCGGGCGCCAGCTTGCTGGTGAACGAGCCCTGCGGCGTCATCACCTCGATGGTGTCGCCGGGCGCGAGCCGGGAGTTGGCGTAGGTGGAATAGATTCCGCCCGGCTCAGCCTTGACAGCGATGTGCAGCTGGCCATTGCCTGGCGGGGCACACAACGAGTAGCTGCGGCGTACCTCGGGGCCGTCGTGCCGATGCCGCACGGCGACGTGTTGGCCGGGCAGGTAGTCGTAGGAATCGGCCAGCTCGGCGGGTACCTGCAGCACGATCTCGACCGCGTCGCCGGTGAGCCGGTTGATCGCCGCGACGGTGAGGGGTTGGAACACCAACCGCCGCCGTGGCAGCCTTAGCGCGGCGTCTGCAGCCATCACAAAGCCTTGAAATGGTCGAACGGCTCGTCGCAGTCGTCGCAGGCGTACATCGCCTTGCACGAGGTGGACCCGAAGCGGGAGGTCTGTCTGGTTCGACGGGATCCGCACAGTGGGCAGCGGACGGTCAACCGCAGGGTAACCGGTCCGGCGCTCGCCACCGGACCCGGTGGCGCGATCCCGAAGCGGTGCAACACCTCTCGGGCTTCGTCGGTCATGTCGTCGGTGGTCCAGGCGGGCGACAACACCGTCCCGACGGTGATCGGCCCATAGCCGGCGTCGGCGAGTGCCCTACGGATGTCGGCAGACATGGCGGCGATGGCCGGGCAGCCGGAGTAGGTGGGGGTGATGTCGACGTCGACGGAGCGGTCGGGATGGAGCTGGACCCGGCGCAGCACGCCGAGATCGGCGACCGTCAGCACCGGTATTTCCGGATCCACAACGGATCCGGCGAGGATGGCAGC
>JALYXB010000179.1 GCA_030947305.1 Actinomycetota bacterium
GCAGAAACGGTGCTGCTCAAAGACTTCCGCGGCGGCAAGCTGGTGTGGAAGGTCGACTGGCCGATGCGCTGGGCCTACCAGGGGGTGGACTTCGAGCCGTCCGGTGTCGACCACCAGTCCCCCGGCTCGTCGTTCGTCGTCGGCGGCCACATCGTCGACCAGATCTTCGGCGGTGTCCAGCCGATCGGCCCGATGTATGCCTTTGTCGGCATCACCGGGATGGCCAAGATGTCCAGCTCTCGCGGCAACGTGCCGACACCCGCCGACGGCCTGCGCATCATGGAGGCGCCGCTGCTGCGCTGGATGTACGCCCGTCGGCGGCCGAACCAGTCGTTCAATATCGCCTTCGATGCCGAGATCTTCCGGGTGCACGACGAGTGGGATGCGTTGGTACGCAAGGTGTCCGGTGGAGCTTCCGGCACCGCTGAGAACGCCGCCTACAGCCGGGCGGCGAGCACCGTCAGCGGGCCGCTGCCGACCACGCCGCGGCCACTGCCCTACCGGACGCTCGCCTCGGTACTGGACATCACCACCGGTGACGAGGCACAGACGCTGCGCATCCTCACCGACCTCGACCCGACGGATCCGATCACCGACCTCGAGGTGGTCCGACCGCGGCTGGACAAGGCCGGGGTGTGGGTGGCCGAACAGATGCCCAGCGACAGCCGGACCCACGTCCGCCCCACCCCGGACAGTGAACTGCTCGACTCGCTGCCGCAGCAGCAGCGCAGGTCGCTGCACTTGCTGGTCGACGGGTTGGCCGAGCACTGGTCGCTGGACTTGCTGACTACCCTGGTCTACGGCGTGCCGAAGCAAATGCTGAACCTGCCGCCGGAGGTCAAGCCGACGCCGGAACTCAAGGTGGCGCAACGGGAATACTTCGTGTTGTTGTACCGGCTGCTGATCGGTAAGGACACCGGCCCGCGGCTGCCAACGCTGCTGTTGGCCGTCGGCCAGGACAGGGTGCGCCGGCTACTCGGCTGCTGAGACTCCCCGGTTACAGACGGATGCCGAGCAGCGCGTCCACCGCTGTCGCCACCTGCTCGCCCGGCAGCCCGCCGTCGGCCGCCCAGCGGTCGAGCACTGCCAGGGCGGCCGGGGTGTCCAGGTCGGCGGCAAGCGCTGCGCTGAGCTCGGCGAGAACCCCATCGACCGGGCCGGATCCGCTGCGGGCGGCGGCCACCCGCCAACGCGCCAACCGTTGTTCCGCGGTCGCCAACAACTCGTCGGTCCAGGCCCTGTCCGCTCGGTAGTGCTCGGCCAGCAAGGCCAGCTTGATGGCCATAGGGTCGGAGCCGGCGGCGACCAACGTCGACACGAAGACCAGGTTTCCCAACGACTTCGACATCTTCTCGCCTTGGTAGGCCAGCATGCCGGCATGCACGTAATGCCCGGCAAACCTGTCGACCCGCGCGAGGACTTCGGCGTGGGCGGCCGAACATTCATGGTGCGGGAACGCCAGGTCTGATCCGCCGCCCTGCACATCGACCGTCGCGCCCAGGTACTTGCCGGCGATCGCGGCACACTCGATGTGCCAACCGGCCCGCCCGTCACCGAGCGCGCTGCGCCAGCTCGGCTCGCCGGGTCGCGCCATCCGCCACAGCAGCGGATCGAGCGGGTCCCGCTTGCCGGGCCGTTCGGGGTCGCCACCGCGTTCGGCGGCCAGCGCCAACATGGTCGAGCGGTCGTACCGCGACTCGTAACCGAACCGGCCGGTGGCCGACACGTCGAAATAGATGTCCGGGAACTCGGCGTCGTCAATGCGGTAGCCGGCGCCGGAATCCAGCAGTGCCGCAACGGATCTCGCGACCTCTGTCATCTCCTCGACCACCCCGGCATACCGCCAGGGTGGCAGCACCCGCAACGCCGTCATGTCGGCACGGAACAGCTCGATCTGACTCGCCGCGAGGTCCCGCCAGTCGACGTCATCGCGGGCCGCCCGTTCCAGCAGCGGATCGTCAACGTCGGTGACGTTCTGCACGTAACGCACCCGCTGCCCGGCAGCCAACCAGTACCGATAGACGAGATCGAAGGTCAGATACGTCGCCGCATGGCCGATGTGCGTCGAGTCGTAGGGGGTGATCCCGCAGACGTACAACAACGCCTCCTCCCCCGGTGCCGTCGGCCGGACACCACCGGAGGCGGTGTCGAAAAGCTGGAGCGGGGCGGCGGGCGGAACCGGTGGTGCCGGAACGTCCGGCGCGGACCATGAGTGCACAACCAAAACCCTACGGGCGCCGGCCGACCGACTGCGCGAGTGAGTCCGCGTATCGCGGTTCACCGGTCCGTGCCATCATGCAGATCATGGCCGAGCTCCTGCAGCAGTCCACCTTCCCGTCGCCGTTCTCCGGGGAGCAGAACATCGCCTACCCGGCACCGGGCGCCAGACCGCACCGCAGGGACCTTGACCCACTCGCCCCGCACGTCATCGTGCTGTTCGGTGCCACCGGAGATCTGGCCAAACGCAAGCTGCTGCCGGGTCTGGCACACCTGGAGCAGTCGGCGCTGGCGCCCGACATCAGGATCGTCGGCACCTCGCTGGAAGACATCACCGATGCCGAGTTCAGGGACATCGCCAGGACCGCCGTCGAGAGCTTCGGCACCCACAAACTCGATGACGCGGCCTGGGCCGACTTCGCCGGTCGGCTCAGTTACGTACCGCAGAGCGCCGGCGCGGTAGGACTGAAGATCGCGGTAGCGGCCGCCGAGGCGGCGCTCGGCCCGCAGGCGCGTCGGCTGCACTATCTGTCGGTACCGCCTAAGGCCGCCGAGGCGGTGATCGCCATGCTGCGGGACGCCGAGCTGGTAGCGCGCTCCCGGGTGGTAATGGAGAAGCCGTTCGGCACCGATCTGGCCAGCGCCTTTCTGCTGAACGACTTCGTTCACCAGACCTTCGACGAGTCGCAGATCTTCCGGATCGATCACTTCCTCGGCAAGGAGGCCGCCCAGAACATCCTGGCGTTCCGGTTCGCCAACGGGCTGTTCGAGCCGATCTGGAACCGCAACTTCATCGACCACATCCAGATCGATATTCCCGAGGCACTGGGGTTGGACGAACGGGCCAACTTCTACGAGTCCACCGGCGCCTACAAGGACATGGTCGTCACCCACCTGCTGCAGGTGCTGGCATTCGTCGCGATGGAGCCGCCGACGGCACTGGAACCGCGGGCCATCAGCGAGGAGAAGAACAAGGTATTCAGGTCGATGCTGCCGATCCACCCGACGGATGTGGTGCGCGGGCAGTACACCGGCTATCGCGGCGAGGCCGGGGTCGCTCCGGACTCCGATACCGAGACGTTCATTGCGCTGAAGGTCGGCGTCGACAACTGGCGGTGGGCCGGCGTTCCGTTCTATCTGCGCACCGGCAAGAAGCTGGCCGAGGGGCTGCGGATCATCTCGATCGCCTTCAAGGAGGCGCCGCGGACGATGTTTCCCACCGGGTCGGGCGTCGGCGCGCAGGGCCCTGACCATCTCACCTTCGACCTGGCGGACTCCTCCAAGGTGTCGTTGTCGTTCTACGGCAAGCGGCCGGGACCCGGGATGCGGCTGGAGAAGCTGTCGATGCAGTTCTCCACCCAGGAGACCGAGCGAGCCGGTGACGTGCTGGAGGCCTACGAGCGGCTGATCCTGGACGCCATGCGCGGCGACCATACGCTGTTCACCACCGCCGAGGGCATCGAATCGTTGTGGGAGCGGTCGGCGCCGCTACTGGAGGATCCGCCGCAGGTCAAGGCGTACCCGCCGGGAACGTGGGGGCCCAATGCGATCCATCAGCTGATCGCCCCCAACGCCTGGCGGCTGCCGTTCGAACGGGCCTGGCGGGTGGGCAAGCACTGACACCCGGGGTGGTCAGCGACCCGATCGGCCGGCCGGGATGGTGTGCCGGTTCGCCTTCAGCATCAGGGACTGCCAGGGCAGCAGCGCCGAGCCGCGCAGATCGTTCGGCGGTGACGAAGAGGGGAACATCAGGTTCGCCGGATCTCGGTGATGCGGCAGGTTCAGCGCATGCCCGATCTCATGGGCCACCACGGTCTCGTCATAGCCGTTCGGGTTGGACGTGTCGAACAGTGTGCGTTGGCAGATCACCCAGTCGGCCGTCATCCCCAGTGAACAGCCGGTGGTCCGGCCGGCGATCTCCCTGACCACCACAACGGTGACGGGCGAGCCGATCCCGCCGGGTGCCGGCAGGTGGCGGCGATAGGTCTGCGTCCGTCCCAGCAGGTCGTCCAGCAGCAGCTTCTGGTTCGCCCGCGGGTCCAGCGCCGCATCCGGCGCCGGCTCGGTGACGGTGCGCACCGATACGGTCCGCACCCGGATCCCGGCCCGCTCGGTGAAGATCTTGTCGGCCGTCGCCAACGCCGGCCGCACCGCGCGCTCGGTACACAGCGGTCCGCTGCTATCGGACAGGATCACCACCGCGACCCGCAGGACAGCCGGCCCGGGCCGACGGCCGGCCAGCCGGTCCGCCGCCAGCTCCCCGACGTGGGCCGCGCCGCTGGTCACATCGGTGATCGCCGCCCTCGCCGTTGTCGCCAGCTCGCGCATCGCGCCGCCGAGAACCGTTGCTAGCACTGAACTCTCCCTACAGCGGCGGCCACGGAATTGGCGTCCGGTCCCTCGGCGGCTGCGGGAACACCGGGTACCGGAGGTACCGGCCGATCCGCTGCCGCAACCGGCGCAGCTCGGCCACCGTCAGCAGCTCAGCGAGCGGATTGTCCCCGGCGTCCAGCCAATGCTGCAGCCGAGCCAAACCGTCGACGACAGCATCGGGCAACGGACCGCCTGCCCAGCCCCACAGGATGGTGCGCAGCTTGTCGTCGACGTGAAAGGCGATGCCGTGGTCGACACCGAGGATGCGTCGGTCGTTGGCGGTCAACAGGTGCGGCGCCTTCCGATCAGCGTTGTTCACCACCAGATCGAATCCGGCGATCACCTTCAGCCGCGGATCGTCGGCATGGCAGACGGCCAGCGCGGTGCCGTCGGTGCCCAGCGCCCGGAAAACCGGCAGCCAGCCGGCCGGGACCTGGCTGACCGGGAGCACCGCGACCAGGTCGGCGGCAGCAATCGGGTCGGCGGCGCCGCCCGGCTCGGCGTCGTCGTTGCGGACGTGGTGCTCGGGTTCGACCTCGTCCGGGTCGTCAGCGTCGGACAGATCCGGCGCCGGCCCGATCCATTCCTGCACCATCCCGTCGCCCAGCGGCCCCGGCCGCAGCACCGTGGTCGGCACGCAGTTCCAGCCCGCGGCCTGTGACACCTGGTACGCGGCATACTCCCGGTAGGCAAGCGTCCCGTCCGGGAAGTCCCACAGCGGCCGCTCGCCGCGGATCGGCTTGTAGATGCAGTGCAGCGACTCGCCGGCCAATTCCAGCCGACCCAGCAGGGTGACGTTGGAGGCGTCGGTGAGCCGGCCGATCACCTCGAGGGTTCCATCGGTCAGCAGCCTGTTGACGTCTGGTGATGGGGTGTTCTGGCTGGCCCGGGCGATCGGAGCGCTCACGCTGGTCAGCTCGGGACGACGCGGTGGTAGCCGTTCAGCCGCGGGCAGATGTGCCCGTCGGCGTCCAGTGGGTTGCCACACAATGGACACGGCGGCCGGCCGGCGGCGACGATCGCTTCGGCGTGCTCCGCGAACAACCTCGCCTCGGCCAGCGTCAGAAACACCCGCAGCGCATCCGGCCCGTCCTCGGTGTCCTCCAGCACTACATCCTCGGCGATCTCTTCCTCGCTCAGCGCCAGCAATTCGACGATCACCTGGGAGCCTTCACCGTCCCAGGCAAGGCCCATGGTGCCGACCTTGAACTCGGCCTCGATGGGCGTCGACAGCGCAGCGTCGGTGGCTGTCCGGGCCGATGCGGCGATTGGGGCCTGCCCGAATCGTTTGGCGACCTCGGAGATCAGCGACCCGAGCCGGTCGGCGAGAACCGCTACCTGCTGCTTCTCGCAGGCGACAGAGATCACCCTTCGGCCCTCGATGGCTTGCAGGAAGAACTCGCGCTCGCCGGGGAACCCGACGGTTCCGGCGAGGAACTTTTCGGGTGAGCGGAAGACGTGTACCTGGCGTGACATGGCGCCTCCCACACTATGACAAGGCCGGGCCGGCAGGTTCGCCGCCGCTCGGCACGGCTGACGGCACGGCGGACGGCACGCCGGAACCTTGCTGTGGCAATGCTCCGCCAGGCGGAGCATCGCCAAATCCGCCAGTGGTCCCATGCTGTGGCAATGCACCGCCAGGCGGAGCATCGCCAAAGTCGCCGGTGGCCCCACCCGGTACCGCATCGGAGGACTCCGCGGCCGACGAAGCACCATCCGCCGGTGACGGCACGATGCCGGCCAGCGATCCGGTCTCCCCCAGCAACTCGACGAACGGCCGGTGCTCGGTGTACCTGACCACCGAGACCGAGGCCGGCCCCACCGAAATCCGCTGGAACTGGTCCAGATGCATGCCAAGGGCGTCGGCCAGGATCGACTTGATCACGTCGCCGTGCGAGCAGATCAGCAGCGCGCCGTCGCCCTCGGTGCTGT
>JALYXB010000180.1 GCA_030947305.1 Actinomycetota bacterium
GCTGCATCGCACGCTGGTCAGGGCCGAAGGCGCAGCATGGTGCGGAGAAGTGGCGGATGGTCGCCATCCAAGCCGCCAAGCAGTCGCGCCGGGCCTGGGTGCCGACGGTGCGCGAACTCGCATCGACCCGCCAAGTCGCCGAACTGATCGGCGCGGCGGACGCCGCACTTGTCCTGCACGAGAGCGGATCGGTGGCGCTGCAGGCGATGTCGTTGCCGTCCTCCGGGGAACTGCTTTTGATCGTCGGCCCGGAAGGCGGGGTGTCGCCGCGGGAGATCGAGGTATTCGGCGTTGCCGGAGCCACCCCGGTCCGGCTGGGGCCGCAGGTGCTGCGCACCTCCACCGCCGGAGCCGTTGCCCTCGGCGCCCTCGGCGTCCTCACCGACCGCTGGTCCTGATGGCCGACCGGCACCCCGCCAGCCGCGACTACGCCTACGGCGACCATCCCAGCCAGATCGTCCGGTTGTGGCTTCCCGAAGGCGGCGATCGGCTACCGGTAGTGTTGGTGATCCATGGTGGTTTCTGGCGACAGCGGTACGGCCTGGAGCTTGCGAAACCGTTGTGCCGCAACCTGATCTGCTATGGCGTCGCCGCTGCAGCGGTCGAGTACCGGCGGGTCGGTCGGCCGTTCGACGCATCGAGCCGCGGGCGCGTCTCCGATGTGAGCGGCGGCGGCTGGCCGATGACGCTGATCGACATCGCCCGCGCCGTCGACTCGCTGGACACCCTCGGCCAGCTGATGGCGCGCGGCCGGCTCGACTGTTCGAGGGTGGTCGCGGTCGGCCATTCGGCCGGCGGTCAGCTGGCGGCCTGGCTGGCGCACCGCGGCGCCCTGCGGGCCGGCCTACCCGGAGCCGTCGAACCGGGTGGTGACGAGCACCTGCCGATTCTGGGCGCGGTCTGCCAGGCGCCGGTGCTCGATCTGGTGGCCGCGGCCGACCAGCACACCGGCGGCACCGCCGTGGTCGACCTGCTGGGCGGCTCGCCCGGTTCGGTGGCGCAGCGGTACCGGCATGCTTCGCCGATCTCCTACGTCGGCGACGGCGCCCGACTGTGTCTGGTGCACGGCACCGAGGACGACGAGGTTCCTATCGAGCAGTCGCGCCGCTATCTGGCCGGCGCCCTCGATGCCGGCGACCCCGTCGAGCTGGTCGAACTCGAGGGCATCGGCCACTATGAACACCTCGATCCGCAGCACTCGGCGTGGGCGGTCTGCCGTGACCGGGCGCTGCAGCTACTCCGCTGATGGTGCCGCGGAGCTGGACGCCGGGATCCGTGGCGAGCCCCTTGCTCTTGCACAGCCTCGTCCCAGCCGGAACGACAACAGTGGAGGAACGCCACCGCGGGAAGGGTGCTCCCCCGATTCCGACAATCCCTGCAGGGCACCGGATCTCGCGGTGGTGTCCACTTCGCGCCCAGTGCTCGCAGCAGTCGCGGCGCCGAGGCGTAGCCTCACCACGATGAGCGCCGATGCCGCACCAGCCGACTGCCTGTTCTGCAAGATCGTCGCCGGTGACGTCCCCGCCGACATCGTGCACCGTGACGAGCGCACGCTGGCCTTTCGCGACATCGCGCCGAAAGCCCCCACCCATGTTCTGGTGATTCCCGTTGCGCACACGGCGACCATCGCCGACACCGGGCGCGGTGATGCAGCCCTGGTGGGTGAGTTGGTGGCCACCGCCGCCGGCATCGCGGCGACCGATGGTGTGGCCGAATCGGGCTACCGGCTGGTGTTCAACACCGGGGCGGATGCCGGCCAAACCGTCTTTCACGCTCACCTGCATCTGTTGGGCGGCAGGGCGCTCGGCTGGCCGCCGGGCTGACCGCCGGCCGGCAGCCGGTATTGCGGACGCCGATGTGGTTCGCCCCGGCTAAACTGGGGGTTGGACCGTGCGCATCCGCTCGCGGTGGTCTGTCCCGCCGTCGGGGGGCATGCAGCCCCGCAGCCGGGGCAGGAAGTAGGCAGTAGCCACGGTGCCGGACAGTCGCTCGACATCATCCGCGTCCCGGTCTGCGCAGGCGGCGCGCCGCGATTCGCCCGGCGGAGCATCTTCGGAGGAGCTGGCTGCCGAATCCACCCTGGTAGTTGCCGACGAGCGATCGATGATCGGGCTGCTCGGCTCGCGGGACAGCATCCTGCGGCGGCTGGAGGCCGATCTTGCTGCCGACATCCATGCCCGCGGGAACCGCATCACGCTGAAGGGCAGCGCCATCGACGTGGCATTCGCCGAGCAAGTGATCCGCGAGTTGATGACCCTGCAGGAGTCGGGCTCGCCGATCACCGAGGATGCGGTGAGTCGCACCATTGGCATGCTGACCGACGGCGGCGGTGGAGACCGCGGGCAAGCCGAGTCTCCCAGCGAAGTGTTGGGGCTCAACATCATTTCCCGGCGTGGCCGCACCATTAGGCCAAAGACGCTCAACCAGAAGCGCTACGTCGACGCCATCGACAAACATACGGTGGTATTCGGCATCGGCCCGGCCGGTACCGGCAAGACCTACCTGGCGATGGCGAAGGCAGTCCAGGCGCTGCAGGCCAAGCAGGTCAACAGGATCATCCTGACCCGACCGGCCGTCGAGGCCGGCGAGCGGCTGGGGTATCTGCCGGGAACCCTGAACGAGAAGATCGACCCGTACCTACGTCCGCTGTACGACGCGCTGCACGACATGCTCGACCCGGAGTCGATCCCGCGGTTGATGGCCGCCGGCACCATCGAGGTCGCTCCGCTGGCCTACATGCGCGGCCGCAGCCTTAACGACGCGTTCATCATTTTGGACGAGGCGCAGAACACCACCCCCGAGCAGATGAAGATGTTTCTTACCAGGCTCGGCTTCGGCTCGCAGATCGTGGTGACGGGCGATGTCACCCAGATCGACCTGCCCGGTGGTCAGAAGTCCGGGCTGCGGGTGGTTCGAGACATTCTCACCAACATCGACGACGTCGCATTCCCGACGCTTACCTCGGCCGACGTCGTCCGGCATCGGCTGGTCGGCGAGATCGTCGATGCCTATGAACGCTGGGACGCCGACAATCCTCCCGCACCCGAAAGGCAGGACCACTCGAGATTCGACTCGCGGGCCTCCCGGGGCGGCAGATGAGCATCGAGGTGGCGAACGAGTCCGGCATCGGTGTCGACGAGCTGGCGTTGATCTCGGTCGCCCGATATGCGTTGGACCACTTGGACATCCACCCGCAGGCTGAGCTGTCGCTGTTACTGATCGACGTCGATGCGATGACCGAGCTGCACGTCAAGTGGATGAACGAGAGCGGCCCCACCGACGTGATGAGCTTTCCGATGGACGAGCTGGACACCGCCCGCCGACCGGACGAGGCCGGCCCCGGCCCTGCGCTGCTCGGTGACGTGGTGCTGTGTCCCGCCGTCGCCGCCCAGCAGGCCGAACAGGCGGGGCACGGCCTCGACGACGAACTGCACCTGCTGACGGTGCACGGTGTGCTGCATCTGCTCGGCTACGACCATGCAGAGGCTGACGAAGAACGCGAGATGTTCAAGCTGCAGAACGACTTGCTCGACTCGTGGCGGGAGACAGCCACGGGTTCCGTCGCCGGCCGGCCCCCCGGCAGGCAGTGAGCAGCCCACCGTGAGCGCAGTGGACGTCGTCCTGCTGGTGATAGCCGCACTACTGGTGCCATTCGCCGGCCTGATGGCGGCAGCCGACGCTGCGATCATCATGGTCTCGCCGGCCAGGGTGGAAGAGGCCGAACGGGAAGGCAGGCGCGGCGCCCCGGCTCTCAGCCAGATCGTCGCCGACAAACCGCGCTACACCAACTTACTGGTGTTGCTGCGGGTGGGCGCCGAGCTCACCGCGACCGTCCTGGTCACCGCGGTGGCGCTGTCCACCTGGGGCGTCACCGTCTGGGCCGTTCTGGTGGTTGTGGTGGTGATGCTGGTCGTCACCTACGTGGTGATCGGTGTGCTGCCAAGGACTCTTGGCCGCCAGCATCCCTCAGGCATCGGTTTGTTCATGGCCGCTGCGGTGGCCAGGCTGGCAACCGTGCTGTCGCCGGTTGCCACTCTGCTGATTCACATCGGCAACGCGATCACTCCCGGTCGCGGGTTCCGTGAGGGGCCGTTCTCCTCCGAGATCGAGTTGCGGGAACTGGTGGACATGGCGCAGGTGCACGGTGTTGTCGAAGCCGGCGAGCGGGAGATGCTGCACTCTGTCTTCACCCTCGGCGACACCATCGCGCGCGAAGTGATGGTTCCGCGCACCGAGATGGTGTGGATCGAGCAGTCCAAGACGATGCGGCAGGCGCTGCAACTAGCGTCCAGGTCGGGATTTTCCCGTGTTCCGGTGATCGGCGATGACGTGGACGACATCGTCGGCGTCATCTACATCAAGGACCTCATCGCCCGTACCATCACCCTCGGCCGCGGCGATCCAGGTCCGGTGCTGTCCGAACTGGTGCGGGCACCGGTATTCGTGCCGGACTCCAAACCGGTCGACGACCTGCTGGCCGAGATGCAGCGCAGCAGAACCCATTTCGCGGTGGTGGTAGACGAATATGGCGGCACCGCAGGCATTATCACCATCGAAGATATCCTGGAGGAGATCGTCGGGGAGATCACCGACGAGTACGACGTGGACACCCCGAATCCGATCGAGCATCTTGCCGACGGCTTGGTGCGGGTGTCGAGCAGATTGCCGGTGCAGGACCTCGGCGAGGTCTTCGACATCGCCCTGCCTGCCGAAGATGTGGAGACCGTCGGTGGCCTGCTGGCCCAGCTGCTTGGCCGGGTACCGCTGCCGGGCGCCGAGGCCGAGATCAATGGTCTGCACCTGCTGGGCGAGCCGGGATCCGACCGTAGGGGGCGACCAAGGGTGAACACGGTGCTGGTCCGCATCGCGGCGCAGGGTCGGCTGGACGGTGCTGACGACACGGCGGCGGCGCCGGAGGAGAATCCGGGCAATACCCCGTTCGGCAGCAAGGTCGATGGGCAGCCGGTCGACGCCGACATCGCCGCAAATGCGGACATCATTCACATAGCCGGCATCGTCGACGACGTGCCCCCACCGCCGGAGGATCCGACGGATTCCGAGCACCGATGGTGGGGCTCGAGACGGTTGGAGGCTGGGCATGGCGACTGAGGATGATGAACAGCAGCCGGAAGTGATGCAGCGCAGCGGGTTCGCCTGCTTCGTCGGCCGACCGAACACTGGAAAGTCAACCCTGCTGAACGCCATGATAGGTAGCAAGATTGCCATCACCTCTGACAAGCCACAGACCACCCGCAAGGCGATCCGCGGCATTTTGACCCGTACCGAGGAGCCGGCAGGACAGCTCGTCATCATCGACACTCCTGGCTTGCACAAGCCTCGAACGCTGCTTGGCGAGCGGCTGGGTGACGTAGTGCGATCGACGTTCAGCCAGGTCGATGTGATCGGCCTGTGCGTCCCTGCCGACGAGCGGATCGGGCCTGGTGATCGGCGGATCGCCGGCGAGTTGGCGACGCTGGCCCCGCGCACGCCGGTGATAGGGATCGTCACCAAGTCCGACAAGGTGAATGGCCAAAGGGTGGCGGAGCAGCTACTGGCGCTGTCGCAGCTGCGGGAGTTCGACCAGCTGATCCCGGTATCGGCGACAAATGGCTTCCAGGTGGATGAGGTCGGCTGTTTGCTGATGCGGCAGCTGCCGGCCGGACCACCGCTGTACGTCGACGGCGAGATCACCGACGAACCGTTGGAGAGCATGATTTCCGAGCTGGTGCGCGAGGCGGCGCTGGAAGGGGTGCGCGACGAACTGCCACATTCACTGGCCGCCGCGGTCGACGAGATCCTGCCAAGGGAGGGTCGCACGGACCTGACGGACGTATTCGTCACGCTGTACGTCGAGCGCGATTCGCAGAAGCCGATCGTGTTGGGGCCCAAGGGGTCAAGGCTGGCCGGCATTGGAAGGCGGGCACGCGCCGGCATCGAGCCGCTGGTCGGGACGAGGGTCTACCTCAATGTGCACGTGGCCGTCGCCAAGGACTGGCAGCGCGACCCCAAGCAGCTGCGCAAGCTGGGATTCGACCGCTGAGCCCACCTGTACGATGATGCGAGAAGTCTGGCACATTTGTGCAGAATTGGACATCAGCGAGCAAGGAGTAGGCATGCCCGGAACCCAGGTCAACGCCGAGATGGCTGAGCAGCCGGATGTCCTTGCCAGGATCGTTGCTCGCCGGGACGATATCCACTCAGAGGTGCGGGCCGCACTGCCGGCACAGCTGCGGGGCATCAGCCTGATCGCCAGGGGCTCGAGCGACAACGTCGCCGTACACGCGCGCTACCTGCTCGAGCTCGCCACCGGTATGCCGGTGAGCATGATCGCGCCGTCGATCATCACCAGGTACCACCGGGTACCCGACCTGCGCGACAACCTGGTCGTTGCACTCTCGCAGAGCGGAAGAACCCCCGAGATCGTTGATGTGGCAAGGCAATCCGCGTCCGCCGGCGCTATCGTTGTCGCTGTCACCAATGATGCCGATTCGCCGTTGGCCGCTGCCTCGGCTGTCACCATGGCCGTCGGTACCGGTACTGAACTGGCCGTGCCGGCCACCAAGACGGTCACCGGTCAACTGGCGCTGGTCACGCTGCTGGCGGAGGCCAGCTGCCCGGCCGGCACCGACATCGACCCCTACACCGGTGGATCTCAGGCCTGGGCGGCGCTGGCCGGCACGGTAGCCGACGTGCTGTCCGACACCCGTTCGCTGGAAGCCGCCGTCCAGATGCTGGTCGCCCGCCGCGTTGGCATCCACCTGGCACGCGGGCTCACCTATGCGGCGGCTCTCGAGGGCGCACTGAAGGCCAAGGAGACGACCCGGCGGGTGCACGAGGGCTATTCGAGCGCCGACTTCCTGCACGGTCCACTAACCGTCGCCTCACCGGACGTCACGGTCATTGCCTACGGCGCGGCCGGCCCGGTGCTTGCCGATGTGGTGAGCACGGTGCAGGCCGCGGTCGAGCTCGGCTCGCCTGTGATCGGCGTCGGGCACCCCGCGGTATCGCAGGGGATCAAGGGAGCCGTCGGCGTCGCGACGCCGCAAACCCTCGGTGAGGCGCTGGCGGTGATCTCGTTGGTCGTGCGGGGCCAGCAACTGGCGGTCGGGACCACCCTGGCGCTGGGAATGGACCCGGACGCACCTCAGGGGCTGAACAAGGTGACCGCCACCCACTGACGGCTGCGGTCGCCTCGGCGCGTCCGGCGTCGCCCCGGCGCGACGATGTGTCGATCGCGCACATAGAGTCGAGTGCATGACGACCGAGCGAGAGGCAGTTTCCGCTGGCTTCGACGAGTGGGTGACGAACCTGTCGCAGTGGGTAGCCATACCCTCGGTCAGTGCCGATCCGGCACACCGGGCCGATGTGCTTGCCAGCGCCGACTTCCTGGCGCAGACGTTGCGCCGCAACGGTTTTCCCGAAGTCAGTGTGCTGCAGTCCGGGCCGTACCTGCCGGCTGTCTTCGCGCACTGGCCGTCGGGCGATACGGATGCGGTGCGGGTGGTCGTCTATGGCCACCACGACGTGCAGCCGGCAGACGGCCAGGAGCGCTGGACCCACCCGCCGTTCGAGCCGCGGGTGATCGACGATGTGATGTACGGCAGAGGAACGAGCGACGACAAGGGCAATATCGCTGCCCACCTGCTTGGCCTGTCGGCGCACTTGGCTGCCACCGGCCGCGCGGCGCCCGCCGTCGACCTCACGCTGCTGGTGGAGGGCGAGGAAGAGTCGGGCAGCCCGCACATCGGCGCCCTACTGGCGGAGCTGAAAGAACGGCTGGTCGCCGACGTGATAGTGGTAAGCGACACTGGCATCTTCGATGCGGACACCCCGTCGTTGTGCGTCGGGATGCGGGGCTTGGTGTCGGCCGAACTGCACGTGCACGGGCCTGATGTCGATCTGCACTCGGGTGTTTTCGGGGGCGCAGTGCCGAACCCGCTCGCCGAACTGGTTCGGCTGCTGGCCGCCATGCACGACGAGCACGGCCACATCGCTATCCCGTCGTTCTACGACGGTGTCGTCGAACCGACCGATGCCGATCGCGCTGCTACCGCCGCATTGCCGTTCGACGAACAGCGCTGGTTGGCCGGCCCGGCAGCCTCGCGAGCCAGTTGGGGCGAGGCCGGCTATTCAACGCTCGAGCGCATCGGGATCCGGCCGACGGCCGAGATCAACGGCATTTACGGCGGCTACACCGGGCCTGGCGGGAAGACCATCGTGCCCACCGATGCCAGCGCCAAGCTCACCTTCCGGTTGGCCGGGAAACAACAGCCGGCGGCTATCAGACGCTGCGTCACCGACTTCTTCGCCGACGCCGTACGTCAAGGGCTCACCGCCGAGCTGGCCTGGGAATCCGATGGCGTTGCCCCGCTGTACACCGACCCGCAGCATCCGGCCACTGCCGCCACCCAGCGGGCGCTCGGCGCCGCATTCGACACCGACACGGTGCTGCTGACCCGCGAGGGAGGCTCAGGACCGGAAGCCGACCTGGTAGCCGCCATCGGGGCGCCGATGGTGTTCCTGGGCGTGATGACGGAAGACGACCACATCCACGCCCCCAACGAAAGGGCGCCATTACCATTGCTACGTCGGGGTTGTGAAGCGATCGCGTATTTGTGGCGTGAGCTTTCCGAACTCGGCAGGGACGGCGTGGCGGGTGCTCGTGGCTAGGGTAGCGGCGGCGACGAAACCGAGCACGGGCCGCACACCAGGGAGTCTGCGACGGATCCCACGCCCGAAGTATGCGCTGGACCGGTTCACCCTTGACAACGGACTGCGGGTGGTGCTGGCACCGGACTCCGGCGTCGGCGTGGTGGGCGTCGCCGTTCACTACGACGTCGGTTTCCGGTCAGAACCCGAAGGCCGCACCGGTTTTGCCCACCTGTTCGAGCATCTGATGTTCCAGGGCAGCGAGTCGCTACCGAAGCTGGAGCACTTCAGAATCGTTCAGTCCTCCGGCGGGGTGTTCAACGGATCGACGCATTTCGACTACACCGAGTATCACGAGGCGCTGCCGGCCGCCGCTCTGGAACGGGGCCTGTTCCTGGAAGCCGATCGGATGCGGGCGCCGAAGATCAGTGCCGAGAATCTGGCCAACCAGGTCGATGTGGTGAGCGAGGAGATCCGGCTCAACGTGCTCAACCGCCCGTACGGCGGGTTCCCGTGGATCCTGTTGCCACCGGTGCTGTTCGACAGTTTCGCCAACGCGCACAACGGATATGGGGACTTCGTCGACCTGCGGGCAGCCACCGTTGCCGATTGCGCCGAGTTCTTCGATACCTACTACTCGCCGGCCAATGCTGTGTTGACGATCTGCGGGGATTTCGAGCCCGGCATGGCGCTGGACCTGGCGAGCTCGCACTTCGCCGACATACCGCATCGACCGGCACCCAAGCGTCCGTCGTTCGCCGAACCGCCGCCCAGCCAGGTGCGTCGAGCGGTGCATCATGATCCGCTGGCGACCGCACCTGCGCTGGCAGTCGGCTGGCGGATACCAGATCCGGTAGCCGACCTGTCCGGCTATCTGGCCAACATCATGCTGGGCGAGATCCTGTCCGACGGCGAGGCGTCACGGCTGCAATCGGCGATCGTCACCGAGGGGCTGGCAACCGAGGTGTGGGCAGCGCCTGGACTGATGGGCGGACCACTGGACTCACGAGATCCGGACGTATTCGTCCTCGGCGCCCTGCACACCCCCCAGATCACCGCCGATGCGCTGATCGACAAGTGCCACACAGAGATTGCCGACATCGCCGACCACGGTCCGGACGCTGCCGAGCTGCATCGGGCAGTGGTCCGATTCTGTGCGGGGTTCTTCAGGGAGAACGACGCCATCGCCTCCCGCACCCGGTCGATCGGCAGCCTCGAACTGCTGCACGGTCGACCCGAACTGATCCACCAGCTACCCGATCTGCTTTCCGCGCTCACCGTCGACGACATCGCGGCGGCAGCCGGCAGTCTCGATCCGCAGCACTGCGCCATCCTCGAGGTGGTGCCCGACCAGGATGCCGACGGTTCAACAGTCGGCGCGTGCCGGAGCCGGCCATGAGTCGCCGTCGCGCCCCGCGCAGCGCAGCAGCTATCGGCCGCACCGCCCTCGGTCCACGAGCGGTGCCCGATTTGATGCGGGTTCACCGGACCCGGGTACCGGTCGCCGATAGTGCGGTGCTGGACAACGGACTGCAGGTGGTCGCCGTCCGTCGACCGGGTGCGCCACTGGTCGAGGTCAGGCTGCGCATTCCGTTCGGCGGTGCCACCGCCAAGCAGGCCGGCCAGCATGCCGCGCGCGCCGAGCTGCTGTCCGCCACCACCATGCTCGGCACCGCGAGCCGCGACCGCGAACAGGTCGACGTTGCGCTGAGCGATGTCGGCGCTCAGCTGTACGCGTCCGTCGACCCGCAGCGGTTGCTGTACACCGGATCGGTGCTGGCCAACGGGCTACCGACGCTGCTCGAGTTGCTCGGCGAGGTCCTCACCACGGCCGCCTACCGCAGCGCCGATGTCGGCGGTGAACGCGATCGGCTGGTCGAGCATCTCGCCTTGTCCATGTCTGAGCCGGCAGTGACAGCCAGGATCGCGTTGCAGCGCAAGAGGTTTGGCGATCACCCGGCCGCTCACGAGATGCCGGAGCCCGGCTTGGTCAGTGTCGTCGGTCCGGCAGCAATCCGCGGACTGCATCACCGGTCGGTGGTCCCGGCAGGGTCGACACTCGTACTGGTCGGCGATTTGAGTCCGCGGAAGACCATCGAGACGGTGGCCGGCGCGCTGTCCGGGTGGGTATCGCTGCGGCGGGCCCTTGTCTTGACCACTCCACCAGCCGTTACCGGGTCGGACCTAGAAGCTCTGCACCGCAACGGATCCGTTCAGTCACAGGTCAGGCTGACGGCAGCCGCAGCCGGACGGACCTCGCCGGACTATGCCGCGCTGCAGGTCACCAACCTGATCTACGCCGGCTACTTCTCCTCGCGGCTGGTGGAGAACATCAGGGAGGACAAGGGTTACACCTATCACGCCGGGTCGGGGATCGAGTTCTGGCCGGGTTCCGCCGCACTGACGGTGTCGTTCGACACCAACACCGAGTCGACGGCTCCGGCGCTGCTGGAGGCCCGCTACGAGCTCGGGCGGATGGCTCTGTCGCCTCCCACCCCCGCCGAGGTCGAATCGGCGCGCAACTACGCGCTCGGAACGCTGGCCATTTCGCTGGCCACCCAGGCCGGCTACGCCTCCACCCTTTCCTCGATCCACGGTGCAGGTCTGGACGTGGAATGGCTGCGCACGCATCCGGCCCGGCTGGCCGCCGTCACGGTGGACGATGTCGCCGACGTGGCGGCGCGCTATCTGGCGCCTTCCCGGTTCACCGGCGTCATCCAGGGCAATCTGGATGCCATCGCCGGCGGTCTGCGCAGCATCGGGGGAGTGCAGTTGCCATGACCGACTGCGGTGCGGAACATGTTGCGGCACCGGAGTTCTCGATAGGTACACCGGTGTTGTCCCGCGGCGCGGCCGACCGGGACGAGCTGTTGCGGAGCCCGCAGCGGATCCTTCTCGACTGGCCAGCGGCCAGGATCCTGGCTGTCGGCCCGACCGGCGAGGTAGCGGTTGACGGCGACCGGCCGTCGTGGCAGCCAGCAGTCGGCGACGGCCCGCCGGCTGCCGCCGTGTTGCTGGGAGCCGTTGACGGTATAGCCCATTGGGCCGTCCCGGACCCGAACGTCCGGGGTCCGACGCTGCGCGAGCTGGGTGCCGCCCTTGGCGACGCCGACGCCGGTCTGGTCGTCACCGCTGTCGCCTTGCTCGGCTGGCACGCGCGGGGAGCGTTCTGCCCCGCCTGCGGCGGCCGGAGTACAGCGGCTGCCGCCGGTTGGTCGCGCAGCTGCCCGCAGGGCCACCAGGAGTTCCCACGCACCGACCCAGCGGTGATCGTGCTGGTGCACGATGGCGCGGACAATATGGTGCTCGCCCGTCAGCCGATCTGGGCGCCGGGCCGGTTTTCGGTGTTGGCCGGCTTCAACGAGGCCGGGGAGTCGCTGGAAGCCACCGTCGTCCGGGAGATCGGTGAGGAGATCGGCGTCGCCGTCACCGACATCCGCTACCTGGGATCGCAACCGTGGCCGTTCCCGCGCTCGCTGATGCTCGGCTTCAGTGCTCGAGCCGAACCAGGCCTTGAGTTCCAGCCGCGGGACGGCGAGATCGAGGAGGCACGCTGGGTGTCGCGGGAGGCCGTCCGGCGGATGCTCGGCGGCTCCGGGTGGGGCGCGGCTCCCGGCGATCCGGACAGGGCCGTCGATGGCATCGTGCTGCCAGGGTCCATCTCGATCGCCCACCGGATGATCCAAGGCTGGGCAGCCGGCGGCTGATCTGCCGGTGTGGACAACACACCGGTCGTCGTACAGGTGTGCGAAACTGGTGGCGTGACGGATCTGCTTGCTGGCCTGGACGACGGGCAACGCGCGGCGGTGCTCGCGCCTTCCGGGCCGGTGTGTGTGCTGGCCGGCGCCGGCACCGGCAAGACCAGGACCATCACCCATCGGATCGCTCAGCTGATCGACGGCGGTGTACATCCGGTGTCCGAGGTGCTGGCCGTCACCTTCACCACCAGGGCCGCCGGCGAGATGCGGGTCAGGCTGCGCGCGCTCGGCGTGCCTGGCGTGCAGGCACGCACCTTCCACTCGGCGGCGCTCAAGCAGTTGCGCTACTTCTGGCCACGATCGGTCGGCGCCACCCTGTGGCCGGTGCTGGAGAACAAGATGCGGCTGGTGGCGATGGCCTCGCGGCGGGTCGGCGCCGGTACCGACACCGCCACTTTGCGCGATCTGGCCGGCGAGATCGAGTGGGCAAAGGCCACCCTGGCGTCACCAGAGACGTATCCACAGGCGGTTGCCAAGGCGCTGCGCGACACCCCGGTGGCTACCGAGACCGCCGCGATGGTCTTCGCCGTGTACGAGTCGATCAAGAATGAGGCGGAGCAGCTCGACTTCGACGATCTGCTGCTGCACACCTGCGCGATCCTGGAGTCGGACGAGTCGGTGGCTCGCGAATTCCGGAACAGATACCGATATTTCGTGGTCGACGAGTATCAGGATGTGACGCCGCTGCAGCAGCGGACGCTCGATGCCTGGCTCGGCGGACGGGACCAGTTGACGGTGGTCGGCGACGCCAACCAGACGATCTATTCGTTTGCCGGTGCCTCGCCCAGGTATCTGCTCGGCTTCGACCGCAAGTACCCGAACGCGACCATGTTGCGGCTCGAGCGCGACTACCGATCCACGCCGCAGGTAGTCACCATTGCCAACCGAATCGTGGCCGGGGCGTCGCTGGCCACCTCCCGGTTCCGGCTCAAGCTGACGGCGGTACTGCCGGACGGCCCCGAGGCCAGCTTCGCCGAACACCCGGACGAGCCGACAGAGGCGAAGGCTGTTGCGCAGCAGATCGCGGCGTTGATCGAGGCCGGAACGCCGGCGTCGTCGGTGGCGGTGCTCTACCGGATCAACGCGCAGTCGGAGGCCTACGAACAGGAGCTGGCCGCGGCCGGCGTTCCCTACGTGGTGCGGGGGGGCGAGCGGTTCTTCGCCCGCGCCGAGGTTCGTCAGGCGATAGTGAGCTTGCGCCGAGCGGCTGCCGACGACAGCGCCCCAGCCGGCGACAGTGCCCCAGCCGGCGACAGCGCCGGGTCCGGCGATCTGGTCGCGACCGTCCGCCGGCTGCTCGGCCCGATTGGATTGTCCGACGATCCGCCGCCGCCCGGTGCGCTGCGCGATCGGTGGGACTCCTTGCTCGGAGTGGTGTCCATCGCCGAAGAATTGGCCGACTCGGCGGCCTCCGCCGGCGACGCCGGGCTCGGTCAGCTGGTCGCCGAACTGGAACATCGCGCGGAGGCGCAGCACGCACCGACGGTCGATGGCGTGACGCTGGCGTCCCTGCATGCGGCCAAAGGGCTGGAGTGGGATGCGGTCTTCCTGGTCGGCCTCACCGATGGCACGCTGCCGATCCAGCATGCCGACACCCCCGACCAGGTCGAGGAAGAACGGCGACTGTTCTACGTAGGGGTCACCAGGGCACGCACCAGGCTGTCGTTGTCGTGGGCGCTGTCGCGTACAGAGGGAGGGCGTCGCGGCCGACGCCGGAGCAGGTTCCTGACCGGTTTGGCGCCGGACGCCGCGGCCCCGGGCAGGGCCAAAGTCGCCGGCCGCTGCCGGATCTGCGGCGGCCAGCTGGCCACCCCGGCCGAGATCAAGATCGGACGCTGCTGCAACTGCCCGTCCACCGCGGATCCCAATCTGGTTGAGGCGCTGCGCGGCTGGCGACGGCAGCGGTCGCTCGATGATTCGGTGCCCGCGTATGTGGTGTTCTCGGACGCCACGCTGCTGGCGATCGCCGAGCGTCGGCCGACCGACGACGACGCCCTGCTGGCGATTCCTGGCATCGGGCGATCCAAGCTCGACAACTACGGCCACGACGTCATCGCGCTGGTGGCCAGCACCCGATAGCGGCCGTACCGCACCAAATCGGCGGAAAGCTGTTGCTCAGCAGCACCTTCCCGCCTTTTCGAACCCACGGAGGAAGATTGTTCCGGAATCTTCGGTAAATCGGTTGCTGCTTGGGTGTAGTGCCCGTACTGTGGCTGAGGTCCGGCTTGAACGGACAACCCATCATCTGCCAGGTCCGACCCGACCAGGCTGCAACGAAAGGAGGCGCCCCGAAATGACCATGACCACGAACAAGTGCGATGGATACGGCAGCGCCCTCGTTGCAATGCGTTCGAAGGCGCCCGCTTCCATCGCTCCGGCGCGTCTGCGGTTCATGCAGACCGTCGTGCAGCCGGCTGTCGGCTCGTCCTTCGTGGCGGCGGGCAACGTCGGCGCCGACGGCGCCAACCTGGGTCGGACCGGGGGTCGACTGGCTTAACTCACCAGCGAAGCTCCCCTCCGACCGCGGATCCCACTCGGGATACCGCGGTCGTTGTGCATCGGCCCCGATCCAGGACCCGCAAAGACTGTGCGGCTCCATCCGGTACCGCACAACACCACAACCACTATGGAGGTGAGCCAGCAGTGATGGAAACTCTCTTCGCCGACGAGATCGATCCGATCTTTACCAGCGACCTGCCGTGCCACTCGGGCGATCCGGATATCTGGTTCGCCGAGAAGCCAGAGGACCTCGAGCAGGCAAAGGCCATCTGCGCCGACTGCCCGGCAAAGGCAATCTGCCTCGCGGGAGCGCTCGAAAGGGCCGAACCGTGGGGGGTCTGGGGCGGCGAAATCTTCGACCGGGGCACGGTCATCGCCAGGAAACGGCCCCGGGGCCGGCCGCGGAAGGTCGCAGCGTGACCCGCCGGACCGGATTCGGTGCGGGTCGGTACGTGTTGCGTTACCGGGCAAACACCTTGTGCCGC
>JALYXB010000192.1 GCA_030947305.1 Actinomycetota bacterium
TCGAGGTGCTCGGTGACGCCGGTCGGCACGCACGCTCGGCTATCGGCGTTGCCGAGCTGCCGCTGGGGGCACCCGTCGAGGTCGAGGCGATCGTCGAGGTCCGCTGAGCCTTTTGGCCGGTCGGGCAGGTGGCTAACCAAAGCGTCGCTCGGCTGTTGTCCGGCCAGCAGCAAGATCCACCGGAGATCGGTGCCAGATCTGGCCAGCGCTGCCAATTCGGTCGGCCTCCACGCAGGATCGACCAGCATCACGGTGTCGTCGCGGCGCACCACTGTGCTGGCCGTGGTGTACCTCCTACTGTGGCACATCCGGATCGTGTCGGTCAGATCGGTCCGGCTGCGTCCTGGCATCCGAGCGCAGTGGCCGGGCACCACCCGCTACCAGGCGGCCGCCAATCGCTGCACGATGATGGTCAGTCGCTCCGGACTGGTGGCGATGTTGAGTCGTAGGTGCCCGGGCAGGCCGGGCGAGTACAGATGCCCCGGGGAGGCGAGCACCCGTTGCCGCCTCAGGGCGACCTCGCACGGATCGTCGTGCCCGTAGGCCCTGGCGTCCAGCCACGGCAGGAACGTCGCTTCCAGCGGTCGCATTCTGACCTTCGGCAGATGTTCGGCCAGCAGCCGCATCAGCAGGGTGCGCTGCGAGTCCAGCCGCTGCACCAGCGAAGCGAGCCAGCCGTCGCCGCCGGTGTAAGCGGCGATCGCGCCGATCACCCCCAGCGGCGAGTACGAATCGTTGCGGGCCAGCGGGACGTCCCACAGCCGATCGCGGGTGGCATCGTCCCCCGCGACGAGCTGCGCGCAGCGTAACCCTGCGGTGTTGAAGGCCTTCGAAGCGGCGACCACTGCTACGGCGTGGTCCGCGGTGCCAGGAAGGCTCAGGTAGGGCACGTGTTCGGCTCCCGGCAACACCAGCGGGGCATGGATTTCGTCGCTGATCACCCTGGCTCCGCGGGCTACGACGACATCACGCAGCCCCTCGAGCTCTGCTCTGCTGAAAGCCCGGCCCCACGGGTTGTGCGGCTGGGTGAGGATCACTGTCCGGGCGCCGGCAGCCAACAGGGCATCGAGTGCATCGAGATCGAGCTCGGCCTTCTCGGCGTCCGGGTCCAGCGGCAGATCGACCCGGACGCGGCCGGTGAGCTCTGCAACATCAAGTTGCGGGTGGTAGGCGGGAACCGGCAGCACGACGGGGCCAGGATCGCTCAGGACGTCGAGCGCGATCCGCACGCCGGCGGTGACGTCGCAGGTGGGCAGCACCCAACTCGCATCGATCTGCCAGCCGAAGTGTCGCTCGGCGAACCCGGCGTAGGCGTCGCCGAGCGCGGCAGTGTTGCCGAAGGCCGGATAGCCGGTGACGCCGTCCGCGATCGCCCTGCTGAGCGCCGCGGCCACCACCGGGTCGAGTGCGTAATCCATCTCGGCGACCCAGGCGGGCAGCACGTCCGGCTCGGCCTCTCCCCATTTGAGTATCAGTGCTCTGCGGGCCTGCTCGTCGGAGAGATCGACGATGGGCCTGGTCGGTGTACCCGGGGATGTCATGGCCCGAAGTTAGTCGGCTGGTCTTCGGTGTGACACCCGGGGCGCAACCGTCGGGGATGGCTTGCCTCTGGTTGCTCAGTACCGTGGGGCGATGCCAGAGGTGCCGATTCGTCCAGCCGCCACCGTGATGCTGATCCGTGACGGTGACGCCGGCCCCGAGGTGTATCTGTTGCGACGCGTCGCGCAGATGGCGTTCGCCGGCGGGATGACGGCATTCCCGGGTGGCGGCGTCGACGTCCGCGACGCTGCCCCGATCGGTTGGCGAGGGCCGGCACCGAAATGGTGGGCGGCACAGTTCGGCGCGGACGTCGAACTGGCCGGCAGCGTCGTGGTTGCCGCCGTCCGGGAACTGTTCGAGGAGGTTGGTGTGTTGCTGGTCGACCTGCCAACGCCTGCCCCCGATCTCGCAACGCTGGCTGAGCTGCGGCACCGCATCGTCGATCACCAGATCGGGCTGGACACCGTGGTGGGACCGGGCAGCATCAGGGCGGACAGGTTGCGGCCGTGGGCGCGCTGGGTGACCCCGGCAGGCCAGTCCCGCCGCTACGACACCTTCTTCCTGCTGGCGCAGCTACCCGACGGCGCGGAGGCGCGGATGCTGACCACCGAAGCCGAGGTTGGGCAGTGGATGCGACCGCAGGAAGCACTCGATGCGGCAGCGCGCGGCGAGATCGCCATGATGCCACCGACCGTTGCCATGCTGACCGACCTGGCGACGTTCGAGTCGGCGGCGCAGCTGATTGCGGCCGGGCGGGCGATCGAAACCGTTGGGCCGCAAGTGATCTCCCCTCCCGGCGAACCGCTGCGGGTACTCGTCGGTGATGCCGAGTATGGCGCGTTGGGGATGCCGCCGTCTTCGACCTGATCGGTTGTTCGAGCCAGATCGAGCCAGTTTTCCTGGAATTCGGCCGCCAGCGGCGCAGATCCGGCCCCGTCGTCGGATTGGACGCCGATGGCGTCCCTTTTTCAGGACTCGGTCCGGCCGACCGGCATGCTGTCAGCCGTGCTGAGAGACGACGCTCGGACCCCAAGCTGTCGGCGACCGAGCTGCCCGCCGTGGCGGAGGTTGCCCGGCGCCGCAGAACCTGACCGCCGTACCGTGAGACAGGTCAGGCGAACCAGGAGATGCCGATGGCGCTACCGCCCGTCCCCTCGGGTGCCACCACGGAGCTGACCAGGACGGTGTTGGCGCCGAACCCCGGCCCGATGACGTTGGAGGGCACCAACTCCTATCTGATCGGCAGCGGCGGCAGCTACCCGGTGGTCGTCGATCCGGGACCGGATGACGAGCGGCATCTTGCCGCCTTGGCTGCCGGCGCCGTTGAACTGATCCTGATCACTCACCGGCATCCTGATCACACGGCGGGTGCCGCACGACTGCACCAGCTGACCGGTGCGCAGGTGCGGGCGGCCGACCCCGCACATTGCCACGGCGGGGGTGTGGTGCTCGGCGCGGAACGGATTGTGCTGGACGGATTGACGATCGAGGTGCTGCCCACCCCCGGCCACACCCACGACTCGGTGAGTTTCGTGCTGCCGGAGGACGGGCCGACAGGATCTGTGCTCACCGGAGACACCATCCTCGGCCGCGGTACAACGGTGATCGCTCATCCGGACGGCAATGTGGCCGACTACCTGGCCTCGCTGGACGCGTTGGAAGCCAGGGGACCCGCCATCGTGCTGCCGGCGCATGGCCCGCAGCGCGCCGATCTGGCAGTCCTCTGCCGGGAGTATCGCCAGCACCGCAGTCAGCGGCTCGAGCAGATCAGGACGGTACTTGCCCGCCTCGGGCCGCTGGCGACGGTCGACCAGGTGGTCGATGCCGTGTACACCGACACTCCGCCGGCCGTGCGCTCCGCCGCGATGAAATCTGTTGCGGCACAGATGCAGTACCTACGCGATGAGGAGAACGGTGACAGTGACCGCGGCGGTAAGAGGGAGTATCGGTGAACGACGAGGCGCTGTCGTTGCTGCGCTGCCCGCTGTGTTTCCAGCCGCTGGCGGCCACCGGGGGACAGAGTGTCGGCTGCGGCCAAGGACACCGCTTCGACCTGGCCAGGCAGGGCTACCTGCCACTACTGGGCGCGCGGTCGCGAACGGACACTGGCGACGATGCGGCCATGATGGAAGCCAGAGCCGAATTCCTTGGCGCGGGCCACTTCCGGCCGATCGCCGACGCCGTCGCCGGCCGCAGCACCGGCGTGGTGTTGGACATCGGTGCCGGCACCGGCTACTACCTGGCCCACTCCGAACCGGTACTGGGCATCGCCCTTGACGCCTCCAGGTACGCGGCCCGACGCGCGGCAAAGGCACACCCGCGGGTAGGGGCGGTGCTGGCAGATGCCTGGGCGCCACTCCCGGTGAGATCGGCGGCCATCGACACCGTGCTGGTGATCTTCGCACCGCGGACCCCGGCGGAGATCGGGCGGGTGTTGCGCCCCAACGGCGCGGCCCTGGTGGTGTCTCCGATGCCCGCACATCTTGCCGAGATCCGTGGCGCCCTTGGCATGCTGGACATCGAGGCTGGGAAGGCCGACAGCCTCCAGCAGCGCTGGGGCGATGAGTTCACGCAAGTGTCCTCGACGGCCGTCACGGCCGAAATGTGTCTGGGGCACGGCGACCTGCGGGCCCTGGTGGCCATGGGACCGGCGGCCCGACATCGCAGCGCCGCGGAGACTTCGGCGGCCGTCGGAGCGCTGCCCGAGCGAGTCTCGGTGACGTTGTCGGTCACCCTCACCCATTTGCGGCTGAGTCCCGTGGCTCAGCGCACCCCGCACTGACCTGCATTGCTGCGCCGGTGCTGGCAGGCTGTCGGCATGGCCTCCAGTCCCGCGACACCGACCACCTCGACACCGACCACCCCGAAGCAGCGCCGGTCCAAGGCCCGCTCGGTCAAGCCCAGCTCGGTCAAGCCCAGCTCGGTCAAGCCGCTCACCCCGGCCCGAACCCGGCGGGCCGTCACTGCGAAGAAGCCGGCCGAAGGGCAGCGTCAGACCCTGCTGATTCTCGGTGCCAGCGGCGATCTGACCGGCCGGTTGCTCTTGCCGGGGGTCGGTGGTCTGCTGGCCAGCCACCGCGGCAAGGACATGTTCCTGTTGGGCGCCGGCATGGAGAGCTGGACGCAGGCCCGCTGGAAGGCCAGGGTGCGGGATTCGTTCGCCACCCAGAGCGCCAAGAGTGCCAGGATCACCAAGGTGCTTGCCGACACTGAATACCTGCAGACCGACGTCACCGACCCGGCGTCGCTGAAAGCGCTGCTGGACAAGGCGATCGGTCCAGTCGCCATCTACTTCGCGTTGCCGCCGGCGATCACCGAGAGAGCCTGCGCCGCTCTCACCAAGATCGAGCTGCCTGCCGACACCAGGTTGGTGCTGGAAAAGCCGTTCGGAGTGGACGCACCGAGTGCCCGCCGGCTCAACACGCTGCTGGCCAAACTGGTTCCGGAGGAGCACATTTTCCGGGTCGACCACTTCCTCGGGAAGTCGACTGTGCTCAACCTGCTCGGCGTGCGGTTTGCCAACAGGCTGTTCGAGCCAGTGCTGTGCAGCGAACACGTCGAGAAGGTGGAGATCGTCTTCGACGAAGATCTTGGATTGGAGGGCAGGGCGGGCTACTACGACAACGCCGGTGCACTTGTCGACATGATCCAGTCGCACCTGTTGCAGGTGCTGGCCGTGATGACGATGGACCCGCCGCCGACGCTGGACGCCGCCGACATCCGCGACCGCAAGGCGGAGATTCTGCGAGCCACTCGGTTGTGGGGTGACGACCCGCTGACGGCCGGTCGCCGGGCCAGATACACGGCGGGAACCATAGGCCGGCGAAAGCTCAGCTCCTATGCCTCATCGGCAGGCGTCGACCCGCAGCGCAAGACCGAGACCCTCGCCGAGATCACCCTAGAAGTCAACACCTGGCGATGGGCCGGCGTCCCGTTCGTACTGCGCAGCGGTAAGGCCCTGGGCACCATGCGCAAAGAAATGTGCATCACCTTCAAACCGGCGCCGCGGATCCCCGACGGGTTCACCGGTGAACCGCAATCCGAGGAACTACACATCGGGCTCGATCCGGCGTTCATGCGGCTCACCCTCAACGTCAACGGACCGGGCGACCCGCTGGAAATTGGGCCCGTCCAGATCGAGGTCGACTTCGGTCCTGGCGAGCTGTCGCCGTACGGTGAGGTGCTGCTCAACGTGCTCGACGACGACCCGGCGCTATCGGTGCGCGGGGACTCCGCCGTTGACTGCTGGCGCATCGTGCAGCCGGTGCTGAACGCCTGGAAGGCCGACAAGGTGCCGCTGGACAGCTACCCGGCGGGAAGCACTGGTCCGCGGAAGTGGAACTAGCAGGCGACAGCGGGCAGCCCCCAAACAAGGCAGCCGTAGGAGATCGCACTGTCAGCGAGCTCGCCGGGACAGCCGCTCTGGGTCGAGGATGACGACGGACTTGCCCTCAAGCCGTAGCCAGCCGCGGTGGCCGAAGTCGGCGAGCGCCTTGTTCACGGTTTCCCGGGAGGCGCCGACGAGTTGCGCGAGTTCTTCCTGAGTCAGATCGTGCGTCACCCGCAGTTGCCCGTTGTCCTGCTGCCCGAACTGCCTGGCCAGCTGCAGCAGTTGCTTGGCGACACGACCGGGGACGTCGGTGAAGATCAGGTCGGCCAGATTGTTGTTCGTCCGGCGAAGGCGGCGAGCCAGCACCCGCAGCAGCTGCTCGGCGATCTCCGGCCGCTGGGCGATCCACTCTCGCATGTTTGCCCTGTCCATGGTGGCCAGGCGCACTTCGGTGACGGCCGTGGCGGTCGACGTGCGCGGACCAGGGTCGAAGACGCTCAGCTCCCCGAACATGTCGGAAGGGCCCATCACGGCTAGCAGGTTCTCCCTGCCGTCGGGGGCGTGCCGACCGAGCTTCACCTTGCCGGTCAGGATGATGTACAGCCGGTCGCCCAGCTCGCCCTCGGTGAATATCGCGCTGCCACGCGGATAGTCGACCGTCTCGAGCTGATTGCCCAGAGCGAGTGCCGCGTCCGAGTCGACACCCTGGAAGATGCCGGCCTTGGCGAGGTTCTCCTCCACCTGGTCCTCCTGTAGTTTGGCCACTCACGAGCAGCGAAAAGCCCGGACAGGCCGTCCGAACTCTGGCGTGGTCACAGTCTAGGCAACCGCATCGTATGTGCCGCGCGGTGGACGCGCAGGAAGTGTCCGCTGCTGCGCGCAGGAAAGTGTCCCCTCCTGCTGGTGACGTCACAGGTGCGCGCCAGCGACCGGTATCGGCGAGCTCAGCGGTCACGGCCCACTCGACGGCGCCGCCGGAACCTGGACAACGCCCGCCCCCAACCCTCGCGAATGAAGGTGTTGACCTCGTCCGGGCGCGCCTCATCGAGGAACTCCGAGACGTCACCCTCGCTCACCGTCGAGGTACGCAGCCGGTTCTCCACCCGCTCCATCAACAGGGCGAACGCCATCAACAACAGTGGGATGAGTAGCACCAGGAAGACAGCCATAGCTGGTTCATTGTGCCCTTGGCGGGCGGCGGCGTGGCAAACCCCCGCCGACAGCAAGGGTTGACAGGTGGTTATGGCAACCTGGCAGACATGGTGTACGGGGAACGAACAGCCGGGCAGGCAGCGGGCAGAATGTCCGGAACCTCCGGTGCGGCCGCTGCCACTGCTTCGGCTGTCACTGCTCCGGCTGCCGCCGTGCCGCGGCCGGTGCGCAAGACCCGGGCGAGCGTGCCGACCACCCCGTTGGCCCGGACCCGCCGGGCGCGCAGAATCGCCGCCGAGTTGGCAGTCGAGTTCCCGGTGGCGCCGTGCGAGCTCGATTTCGTCACCCCGCTGGATCTGTCGGTGGCGACCATCCTGTCCGCGCAGAGCACCGACGCCCGGGTCAACATGGTGACGCCGGCGCTGTTCTCCAGGTACCCGACAGCCGCTGACTATGCCGGCGCCAACCGCGGCGAGCTGGAAGAGATGATCCACTCGACCGGGTTCTTCCGGAACAAGACCACCTCGCTGATCGGCCTCGGCCAGGCACTGGTGGAACGCTTCGATGGTGAGGTGCCAGCCAACCTTGCCGACCTGGTGAGCTTGCCCGGCTTCGGTCGGAAGACAGCGAATGTGGTGCTGGGCAACGCTTTTGGGCTGCCGGGCATTACCGTCGATACCCATCTCGGCCGATTGTTGAGGCGCTGGGGACTGACCGAGAACACCGACCCGGTGAAGGTGGAGCGCGACCTGGCCGGGCAACTTCCGGCCAATGAATGGACGCCCTTTTCCAACCGGGCGATCTATCACGGGCGCCGCGTCTGTCACGCCAAGAAACCGGCGTGCGGGGTCTGCCAGTTGGCAGCGCTGTGCCCCGCTTTCGGCGCCGGACCGAAGGACGTGGAGTCGGCTGCCGCCCTCGTGGTGGGGGTGGAACGTCCGCACCTGCTGCGGCTGGCCGGCCTGCTGGACGCCGGACAGTCAGCCGACCGAGAAGATCCGACATGACCGATCGTGTCGCGCCCGCAGCCGTCGAGCTGCCCGGTGCGGCGGCCGCGCCCGGATGGCTGCACCTGCTCATTGCCAATGCCACCAGTCGTGCACTGCCTGGCGCCGTTGCCGGATTGCCGGCCGACCACGCCGGCCGGCATAGCGCGGTGTTGATCCTGTTCTCCGACGGTGCCGATTCCGACGGGCCGGATGTGCTGATCACCGCCCGGGCCGGCACCCTGCGCGATCACGGGGGCCAGCCGGCGTTTCCCGGCGGCCGCAGCGATCCAGGCGAGGATCCCGTCCGGACCGCGTTGCGTGAGGCACAGGAAGAGACGGGGCTCGACCCGGCTTCGGTCAATCCGATCCTGCGGCTGCCCGAGTTGTTTTTGGGGCACTCGGACTTCCGGGTGGTTCCGATCGTCGGCTACTGGCACACCCCCGGACCGGTGTGGGCGGTCGACCCGGCAGAGACCGCGGCCGTGGTGCGGATTCCGATCGCCTCACTCACCGATCCCGCTCGCCGCGGCAGGGTGCGGCTGACGGCCGGTCGCCTCGGTGCCGCCTTCGACGTGGCGGGGCTGGTGATCTGGGGATTCACCGGAGGGCTGCTGGACGCTGTACTGGAACTCGGCGGCTGGAACCGCCCGTGGCTGCCGGGCAGAGACCTTTCGCTGCCCGAGTCTGACGCGGCGTGGGCGATCCATGCCGAGGCCGTGAACTCGGTCGGTGCCCAGCGATCGGGGAATCGGGAGTGACCTTCGTCGACGCGATCATCATCGCGCTGCTGTTGTGGGCTGCCCTGTCAGGATTTCGACAAGGTCTGATCATTGCTGGCCTTTCGCTGGTCGGGGCGGTAGCCGGTGCCGTCCTCGCGCTGCGACTTGCCCCGCTGGTGATGGGCAGACTGGCCGATATCGGAGCCAGAGTCGCGCTCGGCGTCGCCTGCGTCATCGTAGGGGTCGGGCTCGGCGAGTTGGCGGGCTCCTGGCTCGGCCGGCAGCTGTCCGGCAGGGTCACCTGGCGGCCGGCGGTGATGGTGGACCGGGTACTCGGGCTCATCGGGCACACGCTCGCGGTGGTCCTGGTGACCTGGCTGGTGGCGCTCCCTTTGGCGGCCGCTCCGCTTCCGTGGTTGTCCTCCGCAGTGCGCTCCTCGGCCCTGCTGAACAAGATCGACAAGGCGATGCCCGACGGGGCGCAGAACATCTCGGCTGCGCTCGGCCGCGCGCTCAACGCCTCTGGCTTCCCGTCGATCCTGCCACCGCTGGGCCGCACCCCGGTGGGCGACGTTGCATCCCCGGATCCGGCGCTGGCCCGCAATGCGGCGGTGAGGTCGGACGAGGGCTCGATCCTGAAGGTGCTGGCCAGCGCCGACCAGTGCAATCGCGGGATGGAGGGCACCGGATTCGTGATCGCACCCGAGCAGGTGATGACCAACGCACACGTCGTTGCCGGATCCTCGTCAACGGTGGTCGAAGTGGATGGGCAGGCCCTGCCAGCGCAGGTGGTGCTGTACGACCCCGAGGTCGATCTTGCGGTGTTACACGTTCCCGACCTGGGCCGGCCGCCGCTGCGATTCGACAATACGGTCAGACCGTCCGGTGCCGATGCCATCGTCGCCGGTTATCCGTTGAACGGGCCGTTCACCGTCGTCCCGGCCCGCATCTCCACCGAGTTCAACCTGCGTGGGCCGGACATCTACCAGTCCACCACCGTGGAACGCGGCGTCTACACGCTGCGCGCCGTCGTGCAGCCGGGCAATTCCGGCGGACCACTGCTGGATCGACGGGGCGCGGTGATTGGGGTGGTCTTCGGGACGGCGCCGGACGCGGCAGGGGTCGGTTACGCGCTGACCGGTGACCAG
>JALYXB010000193.1 GCA_030947305.1 Actinomycetota bacterium
CTGGCCGCGCCGGCCAACGCCGCGAGGTCGGCCGCCGATTCTGCCCGGTGTCTGGCAATCACCGCTCCGGCGACCTGTAAGCCAACAGCGAGCACCACGATCAGGGTGGCGACGCCGATGGCGGCCAGGATCGTCGCACTTCCCCTGTCCCGATCAGGGCCGGACATCGGCGGTCGGTTCTCTCGCGGCCTCAGCAGTGGCCGTCAGCCGCACCGCGGGTAGCAGGCCACCGACCGGTGTGGCGCTTACCGTCGCGATCACAGTGTCTCCGGAGACCTGCACGTTCAGGCTGGCGCCGGCCGGGGCCAGCCTGGCGACCACCTGGGCCGCCAGCTCGCCGTCGCCCCTGGCGGCCAACCGGGCGGCTTCCCGCGCCGCATCGACGCACCGGACCTCACCGATGGCACACCCGATCCCGGCCAAGCACATAGCCAGCACGATCACCACACTCGACAGGCCGATCGCCGCTTCGATGGTGACGGATCCAGCGTCGTCGACTCGCCGGGACCGGGTGTTGTTCACACCACGCTCAGCGCTCTGGTGATCAGGCTGGTCAGCCCGGTGATGATCGACTGCCCGGTGACGATGCGATACAGCACCGCGGCCAAGGCGGCGGCGACCAGTGTCCCGACGGCGTATTCGACGGTCGTCATGCCGGCGTCGGCGCCGGCCGACCTGGCCCGAACTGCCCGGCCGAACGCGATTGCCCGCCGCACCACCCGATGCTGAAGGTGTTGTCCCACAGGGTAATCCCCCTCTCCATCTCTCGACGACACCCGTTGCATCGCCTGGTCATGCCAGCGTGACGAACACAATGTGTGCGCACCAACGAGCCCGCCGAAACTGTGGACAACCATCGGTAGGTGGACAACCCCTCGCGGCCGGCATGGTCACCGTCGGCTGCGTTCACCACAGTTGCAGGGTGCCGAGCAGTCCGACAATTGCCGGCGCAAGACCGAGGCAGAGAAATGCCGGCAGGAAGCAGGCACCCAGCGGCGCCGTCATGAGTACGCCGGCTCGTCCGGCCGCCGCCGAGGCAGCATCCGAGTTCTGCCTGCGCAACAGCCGCGACTGCTCTGAGAAGGCGGCGGCCAGGGTTGTTCCGCCGATGGCGGACCGACAGGCGGCAGCAGCGATGGACGCCAGATCCGGGTGCACGGACGCGCCGCGCCAGGCGGCCGTCGGGTCGGCGCCGACTGCGAGCAGCGCTGCCACTTCCTCGAGCACGTCCACCGGATGACTGCACCCCGGCTGTCGTCCCTTTGGCGGCACCCGCCGGGGGCCGGCGCCGGCCCGCGGTATCGGATTACAGGCGTGTGCCACCGCGGTCAACGCTGACGCCACCGGCAGTCCTGATCGCAGACAGGCGGCGATCAGATCAAGTCGGCCCGCCAGCTCCCGACGTCGGCCGACCAGCACTGCCGCCGATGGCCGGTCCGCCCTGCGCAGCAGGAACCAGCCGAGCGGGACGGCAATGAAAACTGTTCCCCACCACCACGCCGGGACCAGCAAGACGGCGGCCAGCGGAATCCCGGCCGCCGGAGCGACCGTGCGCAACCATCCCGGTGGCCACGTCGGCTTCGGTCTCGCCGGAGCGCGTTCGCGGCCTGGCCCATCCGGCCATACCAGCAGCGCCGGGACGATCAGCAGCAGGCACAGCACCGCCGACATCATGAGCCGACGATCCGCGCCGACCACAGCAGACCAGCGCAGGTGAGCGCGGCACCGACCGGTAGCAGCAGACCGCCGGGCGCCGGCCCCAGCAGAACCCGCAGCGGGTTGGCGCCCATTCCGGCGCCGAGCAGCAGCCCGAAGACCGGCAAGGCGGCCAACACGTATCCGGAGAACCGCGGGCCGGCCACCTGGGCACCGCGGTCGCTGGCCGCTTGCACCCGATCGGCGACGTCCACCGCGAAGGCCTCGATCAGCGCAGCCCAAGGAACCCCGTGTTGCACCGAGAGCCGCAAGCCGGCACGCAACCGCTCGGCAACCTGTCCTGTCGGCCCTGCTCGCACCGGCATCGCCCTGTCCACACCGAGCCGGGCAGCGGCCGCCAGGTCGGTGAGCAGCTCGCCTGCCGCACCGCCCACTGCGCTGGCCGCCGAGGTGGCGGCGGCCACCGGGGCAGCGCCACTGCGGAGTTCCCTGGCCAGCATCCGGAGCGCCGCAAGCAACTCGGCCCACTCCTTCGCGCCGGAGCGTTCGGCGAGGGACCGGCGCGCCAGGTGCAGGGCGGTGCCGCCGAACATCAGCGCCGCCACTGCCGTCAGGACGCCGCCGAGCAGCACTCCGATGGCCCCGGACAGGCAGCAGCCGACCGCCACCCCAGGCAGCCGGAGCCGCAGCGAGAACGCCGGTCGTCGAGATCGACCCGCTCGTGCCGACCGCGGGTCCGGCCATACCAGCATGGCCGCAGCGGAGCAGCACAGCGCCTCGGCGACCGGGGCTGTCACCACGGCGATACCACACCTCTGGCCAGCAGTAACTCCCGCAGCAGCGTGCCGCCCGGTTCCACCGCCACCCCCTCGACGACCGCCGGGACCGGCCGGACCCTGCCATCTGCTTGGCGTCGCAACACTCCGATCTCGGCAACTCGGCGGGCGCCGCCGACCCGCTTCAAATGCACGACGACTTGGATGGCTCCGGTGAGCTGTGCATGCACGGCGTCCCGGGAGAAGCCGCCGGTCGCAGCCAGCGCCTCGATCCGCGCCGGGATGTCCGACACCGTATTGGCGTGCACGGTTCCGGCCCCGCCGTCGTGGCCAGTGTTCATAGCCGCCAACAAGTCGACCACCTCGGCGCCGCGTACCTCGCCGATAACGATCCGGTCGGGTCGCATCCGCAGTGCCTGCCGCACCAACTCTCGCAAGTCGACGGCGCCGGCGCCCTCGACGTTCGGCGGCCTCGCCACCAACCGCACTACGTGCGGATGCGGCGGCCGCAATTCCTCGGCATCCTCCACGATAACGATGCGCTCGTCGTCGGGAACAGCCGCGAGTAGCGCAGCCAGCAGAGTGGTCTTCCCGGATCCGGTTCCTCCGGATATCAGATAGGCGAGCCGGGCAGAGATGATGGCGTGCAACAGGTTCAGGCAGACTCCTGGCAGTACGCCGGCCTGTGCCAGCTGGTCGAGACTGTGCTGCACAGGCCGCAATACCCGCAGCGAAAGGCAGGTGCCGGAGGACGCGATGGGTGCGAGCACAGCGTGCAGCCGGGTGCCGTCGACCAGTCGGGCATCGACGTAGGGGTGTGCCTCGTCAAGCCGCCGGTAGGCCGACGTGGCCAGCCGGCGAGCCAGCCGCTGCACGGCCACTTCGTCGGCAAATCGAATATCCGCTGTCTCCCAACCCTTTCCGCGGTCCACCCGAACGTCGTCGGGTCCGTTGACGACCACGTCTGTGGTCCGCGGATCGGCGAGTAGCGGAGCCAGCGGCCCCGCCCCCACCAGCTCCCGTTGCAGCAGATGTAGCAGCCGGAGCATCTCTGCGTCGCTGACCAGCGCTGATTGTTCGGCCCGTACCGCTCGCGCCAACGCGGCCGGCGTCGGCTCCGACCGTTCGTCGGCCAGCCTGCTCTGCACCCGCTCTATGAGTCCTTCGGGTAACAGCGAAGTTGTTGTCCCGTCACGGATGTGCGAGGAGATGGTCATACCGGCACCGCCTCCGCCGCCGTCACCACAGCGCGCGCGGCCTTGCCGAGCGGCGACCGCGGATCTGACCCCGGCGGCCGACCTAGTTCCAGATCCCTGACCAGCCGCGCCTGCGGCCGCATGAACGCCAGCAGCGGAACTCCGAGCACCTCGGCGATGTCGTCGGCGCCCAACCCGCCAGGCGACGGCCCTCGCACCACTACGCCCAGCCTCGCTCCGACATCGGACAGACGCCCCACCTGTCGGCGAGCGGCGAAACAACCGCGGACGTCCGCCGGCACCAACAGCACAGTCAGGTCGGCGATCTCCGCCATCCGATCGCCGGCCGGTGTCGGTGCTCGCGGTAGATCGACGACGGCGACGTCGCCGGCTCGGCGCGCCGAATCGATGACGACCTCGACGACCGAGACCGGGACGTCCTGTCCAGCGGAGCGGTCGAAACTCAGCACCGGGATCCGGCCGTGGGCCACCGCCACTGCCGGCAGTGCCCTGTGCAGCGTCTCCGG
>JALYXB010000201.1 GCA_030947305.1 Actinomycetota bacterium
GCGGCCGGGCGGACGCTGGGTGTTCTCGGTGACCCATCCGATGCGCTGGATGTTCCCTGATCTCGCCGGTGAGGTTGGCATGACGGCCATCCAGTCCTACTTCGACCGCTCCCCTTACGTCGAGGTCGACACCGATGGTGTTGCGGCCTACGCCGAGCATCATCGGACGATGGGCGACCGGATCCGGGAGCTGGTCGGCGCAGGATTCGTCCTCGACGATGTGATCGAGCCGGAATGGCCGGAGGGCTTCGACGGCAGCTGGGGACAGTGGACACGGGAGCGCGGCGCGGTCTTTCCGGGCACGGCGATCTTCATGTCGCACAAGGGTTTCGACGAAGCAGACGAAGCCTGATACCCCGCCGCCGAAACGGTTGACACCCCTACGCCTTGAGTCCGACCAGGTGCCGGAAGCGGCGAACTACCCGTCATAGTGTCGGCGACTCCGCCTGTCGCCATTGACAGGACAAATGCACCACAGCACTCTTTGCACAGGATCGGCCCAGGCCCGCGCAGCATGGTCGAGCACTCGGCAGCGCCGAACCATCGCAATGGAGGGGCAACGAATGCGTATCGGGCTGGTCGGCGTCGGACGCATCGGCGCCTTTCATGCCGAAACGCTCGCCGCCCTGCCGTCGGTGAAGTCGGTGCTCGTTGCGGACGCCGACGCCGCCCGTGCCGCGGCGGTCGCCGCAGCGCTCGGCATCCGGGCGGTCCCCGACCTGGCGGAATTGTTCGACTCCGGCATCGACGCGCTGGTGATCACCGCGGCCACCGCAGCCCATGCCGACCTGATCGCCCGCGGTGTGACGGCCGGGCTGCCGACATTCTGCGAGAAGCCGATCGCCCTCGAGCTGGCGCCCACCGAGCAGCTGGTCGACTTGGTGGAGGCTTCAACGGTGCCGGTGCAGATGGGCTTTCAACGGCGCTTCGACGCCGGCTACAGGGAGGTGGCGCGGGCGGTCGCAGCGGGTGAACTCGGCTTCCTGCATCACGTGGTCGCCACCACCGGTGACGCGGCACCTCCGTCGGCGGACTATCTGCGCACCTCGGGTGGATTCTTCCGCGACTGCAGCGTGCACGATTTCGACGCGATCCGGTTCGTCACCGGCCGCGAGGTGGTCGGTGTCTTCGCCGTCGGCGCCAACTTGGGGGATGCGTTCTTCACCGAGGTCGACGACATCGATGCAGCAGCAGCGCTGCTCACCCTGGACGACGGAACCCTGGTCACCGTTACCGGAACCCGTTACAACGCGGCAGGTTACGACGTTCGGATGGAGGTGCTGGGGAGCCTCGGCTCGGTCGCCGTCGGGCTTGACGAGCACAGCCCGCTGCGTTCCGCCGAGCCGGGAACAATGTTCCCCACCGGCCCGGCCCACCCAGCATTCATGCAGCGATTCCGGGCCGCCTATCTCGCCGAGTTGGCGGCCTTCACCGAGGTCGTTGCCGGCACCCGACAGACACCGTGCAGTGTCCGAGACGCGCTGGAGGCGTTCAAAGTAGCCGAGGCTTGCGACCGTTCCCGCCGCGAACACCGGCAGGTCCAGCTCTGGGAACTGTCCAACGACACTGCCGACTCCCTCACGGGGCCAACACCATCGAGGCCGCTGACGGCCATCACCTGACGGCCACCGGCCGAGGGGTCCGCAATATCGACACGAGGAGAAATGATGAAGTTCAGGAAAGTGGTTTTCGGAGCACTGGCGATTTCTGCGCTCATGGTGGTCGGTTGCAGCAACGGTGCACCAGCCCCCGCCAGCAGCACCCCGGCGCCCGCCGTCAGCAGTGCCAGTAGCGCCAGCAGCACCCCGGCGCCGGCCGCCAGCAGCGCCAGTAGCGCCAGCAGCGCCAGTAGCCCCGGCAGCGCCGGCGGGGGTGGTGGTGGCGACAACAGCGGCGCGAAGATCACCGTTGCCGTCGTTACCCATGCAGCGCCGGGCGATTCGTTCTGGGACGTGGTGAAGTCCGGCGCCGAGGCGGCCGGCAAGCAGGAAGGCGTCACCGTCACCTACGCCGGTGACCCTGATCCCGCCAAGCAGAGCCAGCTGATCGACAACGCGGTGGCCCAGAAGGTGCAGGGCATCGCAGTCTCGATGGCCAACCCCGACGGGCTGAAGGATTCGATCGAGAAGGCCATCAAGGCAGGTGTTCCGGTGATCACCATCAACTCGGGACTCGAGAAGTCGAAGGAGTTCGGCGCCATCACCCACGTCGGGCAGAGCGAGGAACTGGCCGGCGAGGGCGCTGGTGCGAAGTTCAAGGAACTCGGCAGCGGCAAGAACATGCTCTGCGTGATCCATGAGGCCGGCAACGTCGGACTCGAGCAACGGTGTGCCGGAGCCAAGAAGACGTTCGGCGGCAACGTGCAGAACCTTCAGGTCGACGTGTCGAACGTGGCCGACGCCCAGAACACCATCAAGTCCAAGCTGCTGGCCGACCCGTCGATCGACTCGGTATTGACGCTGAACCCGGTGATCGCCAAGGCAGCAGTCCAGTCGGTCAAAGACGCCAAGAGCAAGGCCAAGATCGCCACCTTCGACGTGTCTGCCGACGTGATCAACGCGGTGACGGCCGGCGACATCCTGTTCGCTGTCGACCAGCAGCCGTACCTGCAGGGCTACCTGCCGGTGGTGTTCTTCGCCCTCAAGGTCCGCAATGGCAATGACGTCGGCGGTGGCCAGCCGGTCTACTCGGGTCCCGGCTTCGTCACCAAGGACAACGCTGCCCAGGTAAAGAAGTTCACCGCAGCCGGAACCAGGTAGAGCAGCAGATGACGGAAGTTTCCGACCCACCGCGGGTTGCCGACGAACGACTGGCCTCGTCCTCGGTGCTCCCCCGGATGATGCGCAGGCCCGAGGTGGGGGCCGCCGTCGCGGCGCTGATCATCTTCATCTTCTTCAGCGTTTCCACGGGTGCATTCCTGAGCGCAGCGGGTGCTTCCACCTGGCTCGAGTCGTCGGCGCAATTCGGCATCATGGCAGTCGCGGTCGCCATGTTGATGATCGGCGGCGAGTTCGACCTGTCGGCCGGCACCATGGTCGGCAGCACCGGACTCGTCGTCGGCATCTTGACCACCCACAACCACCTCAACATCTGGCTGGCCGTCTTCATCGCGCTGCTGGTAGCGGCGGCCATCGGGGCGCTGAACGGCTGGCTGGTCGTGCGCACCAAGCTGCCGAGTTTCATCGTCACCCTCGGGACGTTCTTCGTGCTGCAGGGAGTAAACCTGGCCGGTACCAAGGCCATCACCGACCAGGTGTCGATCCAGGGCTTCGAGGACACCCCGGGCTTCTACAACGTGCGCTGGCCGTTCGGCTCCTCGGCATCCTTCGGCTCGTTCACCCTGCAGATCTCGGTGGTGTGGTGGCTGGTGGTCACCTCGATCGCCACCTGGGTGTTGTTGCGGACCAGGGCAGGTAACTGGATCTTCGCCGTTGGTGGCGACCAAAACTCGGCCAGGCAGGTCGGCGTCCCGGTGATGCGCACCAAGATCGGCCTGTTCATGACGACGGCCGTCGCTGCCTGGCTGGTCGGCATGTTGCAGCTATTCAAGACCTCGACCGTGCAGGCCTCCACCGGTGTCGGGCAGGAGTTCATTTACATCATCTGCGCCGTCGTCGGCGGGTGCTTGCTGACCGGCGGTTTCGGATCGGCGATCGGCGCAGCGCTAGGTGCGCTGATCTACGGAATGACGCTGCAGGGCATCGTCTTCGCCCAGTGGGACAACAACTGGTTGAAAGCCTTCCTCGGCGTCATGCTGCTCGGTGCGGTACTGGTCAACAACTGGATCCGACGACGGGCGGAGGTCCGGAAATGACGGTGCCAACCAGCGATTTGCCGAATAGGGCGACGCCGGCCGCCGGTGCGGCGACCGGCACCGACCCCGAGGCCCCCATCATGGCCGGCGCATCCGTGCAGCAGGTTGCCGGTCCAGCTTCCGCCGCGCCTGCGTTACCGCCGCCGCATTCCACCATCATCAGGGCGACCGACCTCGGCAAGAGCTACGGGAGCATCATCGCGCTGCACGATGTGTCGACCGTGGTCAACGCCGGCGAGGTGACCTGCATCCTCGGCGACAACGGAGCCGGCAAATCGACACTGATCAAAATCCTCGCCGGGGTGCATGAACACTCGGAGGGAACGCTTGAGGTGGACGGCGTCGAGCGCACCTTCAGCAGCCCGCGGGCCGCTCTCGCCATCGGCATCGCCACCGTCTATCAGGATCTGGCGGTGGTGCCGTTGATGCCGATCTGGCGGAATTTCTTTCTCGGCTCGGAACCGACCCGCTGGCCACCGCCGGTGCGGCGGCTCGACGTGGTGGCCATGAAGCGGATCACCAGCCAGGAGCTGCGAAAGATGGGCATCGACCTGCGCAGCGTCGACCAGCCGATCGGCACCCTGTCCGGCGGCGAACGGCAGTCGGTCGCGATCGCCAGAGCTGTGTATTTCGGGGCTAGGGTGCTGATCCTGGATGAACCAACGGCTGCGTTGGGCGTCAAACAGGCCGGGGTGGTGCTGCGGTACATCGCGCAGGCTCGCGACCGCGGTCTCGGCGTCGTGTTCATCACCCACAACCCGCACCACGCCTACCCGATCGGCGATCGGTTCCTGCTGCTGTCCCGCGGCCGGAGCCTTGGCCAGTACACGAAGTCGGACGTCAGCATCGACGAGCTGACCAGGCAGATGGCAGGTGGGGCGGAGTTGGAGGCGCTGGCGCACGAGCTCACCCGCGGCTGACCGCCGGCCCGGCAGATGGGCGCTGCCGGCATCGGTCCATCGGGGTTCGCTCCGGTGCACCGATTCCCGGGCGGGCTTTAGTCCAGGTAGGCCAGGTAGGCCTGCCCGCGCGGCGACAGTCGGTAGCCGACGTCCAGGCTGACCGTCAGCCCGAGTGCCTTCAGCCGGCGGATGTCGGTCTTCATCGGCAGCAGGTCGCGGTTCAGTTGCGCGGCCAGCTCCTTGGAGACCACGCCGGGGTTATCGCGGATCCATTCCAGGATGGGTCTGGTCCATGGGCCGGACTTCTTGCCGGCATCGAGTTTGTCGACCGCGGCTGCGACGACCGCGAGTTCGGTCGGGTCCGGCACCGCCTCACGCAGGGCGATCCGCGGGTCCGCCCCCACCCAACGCAGCCGCACCCGGAAGATCGTGCCGCCGCCCTTGCCGCCGCGCGGGCCCCGCCGGACCGGACCCGGCGCCAGCCGCTTCCGCAAGGTCGCTGCGTCCGGCAGGCCGGCGGCCACTGCGTCGGCGTCGGAAACCGTTGCCACGTCGGCGATCTCGTCCACCGCATCGAAGGCCACCAGGCCGGCCGGCGTCAGCTGGGTGGTGCCGACCTTGACCCGTGGCGCGTCCCAGCGGCGGAATGCCAGCGTCACGGTTCCGTCCCGCACACCCTCGGCGATCGGCTTGGGCAGCAACATCCGCGCTCTCCCCTCTCGGTCGGTCGGCGTGTGAGTCACTGCTCAGTGCGCCGCGTCATCCCAGTTCTTGCCCAGCCCCACCGAGACGTCCATCGGAACATCCAGTGCGTAGGCGCCGCCCATCTCCTCGCGGACTACCGCAGTGACCGCATCGACCTCGCCGTCGGCAACCTCGCAGACCAGCTCGTCGTGCACCTGTAGCAGCAGTCTGGACGCGAGCTTCTCCGATTCCAGCCGACGCTGCACCCTGATCATCGCGACCTTGATGATGTCGGCGGCCGAACCCTGGATCGGCGAGTTGAGCGCTATCCGCTCGGCGGCCTCTCGGCGCTGCCGGACGTCGCTGGTCAGGTCCGGGAGGTAGCGGCGGCGGCCGAACAGGGTTTCGGTGTAACCGTCGGTGCGGGCCCTGTCCACCGAGGCGCGCAGGTAGTCGCGGACCCCACCGAATCGGGAGAAGTAGGCGTCCATCTGTTCCTGCGCCTCCTCCCTGCTGATCTTCAGCTGGCCGGACAGACCGAACGCCGACAGCCCGTAGGCCAGGCCGTAGCTCATTGCCTTGATCCGCCGCCGCATTTCCGGCGTCACTTCTTGCTGCGGCACGCCGAAGGCCCGCATGGCGACGAAGGTGTGCAGATCTTCGCCGGACTTGAAGGCCTCGATCAGCCCGGCATCGGACGACAGATGCGCCATGATGCGCATCTCGATCTGCGAATAGTCCGCCGTCAGCAGCTGGCTGAAGCCCCCGCCCGGAACGAACGCCTGCCGGATCTGCCTGCCCTCGTGGGTGCGGACCGGAATGTTCTGCAGGTTCGGTTCGGTCGAGGACAAGCGTCCGGTGGCGGCGATGTTCTGCAAGTAGGTGGTATGGATGCGACCGTCGGCCGACACCGACTTCTGCAATCCCTCGATGGTCGTCTTCAGCTTGGTGACGTCGCGGTGCCGCAGCAGGTGCTGCAGGAACGGATGCTCGGTCCTGCCGTAGAGCTCGGTGAGCGCATCGGCGTCGGTGGTGTACCCGGTCTTCGTCCGCTTCGTCTTGGGCATGTCGAGTTCGTCGAACAGGATCACCTGCAGCTGCTTGGGCGAGCCTAGGTTCACCTCCTTGCCGATGACGTCGTACGCGGCGTTGGCCGCTTGCGTCGCTTCGGCGCTGAAGGTGGCGTGCAGGCCGTCGAGGTAGTCGCTGTCCACGGCGATGCCGGAGCGCTCCATCTGGCCCAGCACCGTCATCACCGGCAGCTCGATGTCGTTGAGCAAATCCAGCTGACCGCCGGCGGCGAGTTGGGTGGCCAGCACCTCCGCCAGATCCAGCACCGCCCTGGCCTCCACCATCAGCGCGGTGTCGTCCATGCCGTCGTCGATCAACGACAGCTGGCCGGACTCGTCGCCATCGCCCGACTGCAGAGTGCGGTGCAGGTAACGCTGGACCAGGTCGCCGAGATCGAACGAACGCTGCCCCGGCAGCGCCAGGTAGGCGGCCAGCGCCGTATCGCAGGCCACCCCGTCGACGGTCCAGCCGCGGGCGATCAGGGCATTGATGGCCGGCTTCAGATCGTGCCCGACCTTCGGCGCATCGGCATCGGCCAGGAACGCGGCGATCGCGGCATCATCGTCCGGATCGACGGCGGTCACGTCGATGACGGCCGCGGCACCATCCGGAGTGGCGCAGGCCAGCGTGTGCACGTCGCCGGCCCCGGCACCCAGGGTGCCCCGCACCACCAGACCGAGCCGCCCAGCGGCTCCGTGCTCGGCCAGCCAGCCGCGAACGGCGCCGACACCGAGCCGGCTTCCCGCCACGTCGAACCCACCGATGATGCTGGTCTCGTCCGCCTGCTCGAAGATCTCCAACAGCCGCTCACGCAGCACCCTGAACTGCAGGCTGTCGAAGATCGAGTGCACCGCTTCCCGGTCGTAGGGCTGAGCCTTCAGATCAACGGCAGGGTCGGCGGCGACGGCCACATCGCGCACCAGCTCGGTGAGTCGACGATTCTGCAGCACCCCGGCCAGGTGATCGCGCAGCGCGTCGCCCGCCTTGCCGGCGACTTCATCCACCCGATCCACCAGCGAGGTGAGGCTGCCGTACTCACGAATCCACTTCGCCGCTGTCTTCTCGCCGACGCCAGGAATGTTGGGCAGGTTGTCGGATGGGTCGCCGCGCAGCGCGGCGAAGTCCGGATATTGACCCGGCGTCAGGCCATATTTTGCCTGCACCTCTTCGGGGGTGAACCTGGTGAGCTCCGAGACGCCTCGCTTCGGGTACAACACGGTGACCTGGTCGCTCACCAGCTGCAGCGCATCGCGATCGCCGGTACAGATCCGCACGGCCATGCCTTGGGCAGTTGCCCGCACGGTAAGGGTGGCGATGACGTCGTCCGCCTCGTAGTTCTCCGCCTGCAGCGTAGGGATCCGCAGCGCCTCGAGCACCTGACGGATCATTTCGACCTGGCCGCGGAACTCATCCGGCGAGGCCGACCTGTTCGCCTTGTAGGCGGCGAATTCCTCCCGACGCCAGGTCTGCCGTGACAGATCGAAAGCCACCGCGACGTGGGTCGGCCGTTCGTCGCGCAGCAGGTTGATCAGCATCGAGGTGAAGCCGTACACCGCGTTGGTCGGCTGCCCGGTGGTGGTGGAGAAGTTCTCCACCGGGAGCGCGTAAAACGCCCGGTAGGCCAGCGAATGCCCGTCCAGCAGCAGCAGCGTAGGTCGTTCGCCGTCCGCTGTGCTCGGATCCGCCAGAGCGACAGCGGACGACGCTGCCGTCGTCGGTGCTGTCGCGGGATTAGCTGTCTTCAGGGCTGCCACCGCCCGAGTCTATGGTCAGAGTCCGACAGCTTCAGCGGACGCTGACGACATGCTCACGACAGGACGTGACGGCGTGCCAGACACTCCCCCCGCCTTCTACCCGCCGGACGACATCGCAGTCGGAATGCAGGCCCTCACCGAGGCGCTGACCGGTGGTGCGCCCACTGCCGAGGTGCTGGCAGCGGCCAATCGGGCGTGCGGTGAGCTCAACTCTCGGATGGGCGTGCAGTTCGTCGAGTTCAGTGCCGAGCGGATGGCAGCCACCATGCCGGTGGTCGGGAACCGGCAGCCCTTCGGGCTACTGCACGGAGGTGCGAATGCCGTCCTCGCGGAGACACTCGGTTCGTTCCACGCGAATGTGCTGGCACCCACCGGCCGCACCGTCGTCGGGATCGAGCTGAACTGCACCCACCACCGGGCGTCGACCGATGGCAGCGTCCGCGGCGTGTCGGTGCCCTTGCACGTCGGTCGCACCATGATGACGTTCGAGATCGTCATCGCCAAGGAAGACGGCAAGCGCGCCTGCACCGCGCGGTTGACCTGCCTGGTGCAGCCGGCGCCCGGGCATGGCTGAACCGTGACGGCAGTGCCGGCGAGCGTCATCGGTGTCGTCATCCTGTTGGCGGTTCTCGCCTTTGCGGTACTCCGACCGCGCCGACTCCCGGAGGCAGCAGCGGCGGTCCCCGCTGCCCTGTTGGTGCTGGCGCTGGGGCTGGCGACACCGGCCGCCGCGTGGGCCACCATCCGGGAACTGGGTCCCACGCTGGGGTTTCTGGCGGCCATTTTGGCGATCTCGCATCTCGCCGACGCCGACGGGGTGTTCAGATGGATCGGCGACCTGACGGCGCACCGCAGCGGCGGGTCAGCCCAACGTTTGCTGCTGTTGGTATTCGGAGTTGCCGCGATCACCACGGCGGTGCTGTCGCTGGATGCCACGGTGGTGCTGCTGACCCCGGTGGTGTTTGCCACCGTGCGCCGACTCACCGTTCGCCCTGCCCCGCACCTGTACGCCACCGCGCACCTGGCGAACACCGCGTCGCTGCTGCTGCCGGTGTCCAACTTGACGAATCTGTTGGCATTCCACGCATCCGGCCTGTCCTTCGTGTCGTTCACCGGCTTGATGGTGCTGCCGTGGCTGGGCGCGATGGGCGTGGAATACCTGGCGTTCCGTTGGTATTTCCGCGACGACCTAACAGCCCAGGTCGACGTCGACACCACCCCGATGGCGAAGGCTCCAGTCACCTCGCTGGTGCTGGTCGCGCTGATCCTTGTCGGCTTCGTGGCCGCCCCGGCGCTGTCCCTGCAGCCGTGGGTGGTGGCAACAGCCGGTGCAATAGCGATGGCGGTGCGGGCCATGTATCGAAAGCAACTGTCGCTGGGCCGAATCGTCCTGGAGGCCAACCCACTGTTCGTGCTGTTCGTCGCGGCGCTCGGCGTGGTAGTCGACGGGGCGACTGGACATGGCCTGCAGCAGGCGATCTCGAATCTGCTGCCGGCCGGCGACGGCTGGCTGTCGCTGGTGATCGTCACCGCCATCGCAGCGGTGCTGGCCAACGTGGTGAACAACCTGCCGGCCACCCTGGTGCTGTTGGCGTCGTTGACGGCAGCGGGAATGACGCCTTCGCCGACGGTGGTTCTTGCGGTGTTGATCGGGGTCAACATCGGCCCGAACCTCACATACACCGGCTCGCTGGCGACCCTGCTGTGGCGGCGGATCCTGTTGCGCGGCAAGCAACCCGCCCGCCTCGGTACCTTCACCACCCTGGGCGTGCTGACCGTCCCGGCCGCCCTGTTGGTGGCGGTGACCCTACTGTGGGCATCAGCACAGCTGTAGCAGGCCTGCCTTTGGGTTCGAGTCAATCGTGCTCGGGTACCAATTCGCACTGAGTGGGCCGGACTGCCGGTTCACCGAGAGGAGACAGAGATGGTCCAGGTCACCCGTACCTTCACCGTGAATGCCGCGCCCGCTGTGGTCGTTGACTTCCTCAAGGACTTCAGTCGCGCCGAGGAATGGGACCCGGGCACCAAGTCCTGCACCCGCAAGGACTCCGGCCCGGTTGCTATTGGATCGAGCTGGCACAACGTCTCGGAGTTCCGCGGGCGGGAGACGGAACTCGAGTACGAACTCCGGGAGCTCGCCGACGATCGGCTGGTGTTCGTCGGCACCAACAAGACCGTCACCTCCACCGACAACATCGCCGTCAAGGGACACGGATCCGGCAGCCAGGTCACCTACCACGCCGCACTGGATTTCCACGGCCTGGCCAAGCTGGCCGGCCCGCTGCTGCAGCGCAGCTTCCAGAAGGTGGCGGACGACACAGTGCTGCAGATGACGCAGGTGCTGAACGCACTGCCAGGCTGAGGGCAGGCGGTGATCCGAGACGACGAATGCCCACCCGGGCTCGGCACGAAGCAGCGGATGGAGTGTTGTGCAGTGTCGGAGTCAGGATCCTCGGAGCCGCGGCCGTTGCAGGAGTTGGTGCGATTCGTCCGGGCCGCCTTGCTGGATCCCGTTCCGCGCGATCACCACGAATCCGACCCGGCGTTCCACAGGCGGCGCATCGTCGCCGCCGTCACGATCGTCATAGGAGCGCTGCTGCTCGGCCTGTCGTTGAACCTGTCCCCTGGCGACAAACGCTTCTACCTCAGTACTTTTGCCCTGGCGGCCGTGTGGACGCTCGGGGCGTTCGCCTCCGGCCCTTTGCATCTCGGCCAGGCGAACACCCGCGACTCACGGCGCTTCGTGCGCCCGGTGCTGCAGCCGGTGATACTGGGAGTCGCCGCCGTCGCCATCTTCCTGGCCGGCGCGGTGGTAGTAGCCCACATTCCGCCGCTGCGGGACAGCGTCAATGCAGTGCTGGACCATGTCCGGTTCGCCTCCCTACCGGTGGTGGCGGTCATCACCATCGTCAACGGCATCGCTGAGGAGTTGTTCTTTCGTGGCGCACTGTTCGCCGCGATCGGCACCAGGTATCCGGTTCCGATCTCCACGGTGATCTATGGGTTGACCACAGTCGCCACCGGCAACCTGATGCTGGTGTTCGCGGCTGTGGTGCTCGGCCTGCTGGTCGGCCTGCAACGGCGGGTGACCGGCGGCGTAATGGCACCGATGATCATCCACTGCGTGTGGTCCGTCGGGATGCTGCTGGCATTGCCGCCACTGCTGGAATACCTTGCCTGACAACAGTAATCGACTCCGGATCGCCATCCTCAACTGCAGAGTAAGGAACACCAATGAGCACTTCGTCATTCACTCGACGCGCACTCGTCACCGGCGTCACCGGGTACATCGGTGCGCGGCTGGTCCCCGAGCTATTGTCGGCCGGCTGGCAGGTGCGGGTACTGAGCCGCACCGCCTCGAAGCTGACCGGCCGGCCCTGGCTGGCCGATGTCGAGGTGGTCGAGGGTGACGCGACGAACCGTGACGAATTGACGGCAACGATGGCCGACGTCGACGTCGCCTACTATCTGCTCCACTCGATGGACGGTGCGGCGCAGTTCGCCGCGCGCGACAGGGAGATGGCCCAGAGCTTCAGCGATGTGGCCGCTGACTCCGGCGTCGACAGGATCGTCTATCTCGGTGGCCTGCATCCGAACGACCCGGACCTCTCCGACCACCTGGGATCCCGCAAGGAGGTAGGCGACATCTTCCTGGCCGGCAGCGTCCCGGCGACCGTGCTGCAGGCCGCGGTGATCCTCGGCACCGGCTCAGCATCCTTCGAGATGTTGCGTCACCTCACCGAGCGGCTCCCGGCGATGGTGGCGCCGCAGTGGCTACTCAACCGCATCCAGCCGATCGCCGTCGCCGACGTGTTGCGCTATCTCGTCGGAGCCGCGGAGATGCCTGCCACCGTCAACAGGACCTTCGACATCGGCGGCCCTGACGTGCTCACCTACCGCCAGATGGTGCAACGGTTCGCCGGGCTCGCCGGCCTGCCGCGCCGGTTGATCGTGACACTGCCGGTGCTCACGCCGCGACTCGCCGGGCATTGGGTGAAGCTGGTGACGCCCGTGCCGACGGGGCTGGCCAAGCCTCTGGTCGACAGCCTGGTGCATGAGGTGATTTGCAAGGAACGCGACATCGCCGAATTCGTCCCCGATCCCGCCGGCGGGCTGATCGGTTTCGACGAGGGCGTTCGGCTGGCGCTGGCCCGCGCCGATGACTACCCGGGAGGCCGCGGCAGCCTCCGGGTGGCCGGCGCCCCCAGCGACGCCGTCGAGGGTGACGCCCGCTGGGCCGGTCGATCCAGCTATACCGAGGACCAGTCCAGCCACGTCGACGCCTCCCCCGCGCAGGTCTGGGACATCGTGGCTGGTCTGGGCGGCGACCACGGCTGGTACTCCACCGACATCCTCTGGCGGGCACGCGGTGTGGTCGACAAGTTGGCCGGCGGTCCCGGATTCCGCAATTCGCGGCCCGAAGGTCAGTTGCAGGTCGGTGACACCCTCGACTGCTGGCGGGTGGAGGACATCGAGCCCGGCAAGCGGCTGCTGCTGCGGGCCGAGACCAAATTGCCTGGCAAGGCGTGGCTCGAGCTGACCGTGGAAGCGGACGCCGAGAGCGCGGTGGGCGGCGAGAGCGGCGGCGCGGGCCGCAGCGCAAGGCTCAGCCAGCGAACGGTGTTCCTGCCGCACGGACTGGCCGGGCACGCCTACTGGGGCTCGATGCTTCCGGGTCATCTGGCAACCTTCGCCCTGATGCATCGGGCCATGGTCCGGGCCGCCGAGAAGTCCGCCACCGAGAAGTCCGCCACCGAGAAGTCCGCCACCGAGAAGTCTGCCAACGCTCCCGCCCCGGCCTAGCCAACAGCAGCCAGCTGAACGCCACCTCACGCGCTGCGCGGCGCTACCCCCAACGGCTGCAGCGGGCCGTCCCATCCGGCTGAGCGCAGCGCCCGTTCGACGATCGCCAGGAATCTCCGGTGATCGCTATACACATCGTGAGCAGTGGCATAGAGCATCCGCCAACCGCTGTCCGTCACCTCGTTGTGCCGGCGTCTGTCCTTGGCCATTCGACCGTCGCCAGTGTGGAATTCTTCGCCTTCGTAGTCGACGCCCACTCGATACTTTCGCCACCCGAGATCGAGAAATCTGACTCCGGAGTCGGTGTGCACCTCGACCTGGAGTTCAGGAGCCGGGAGGCCCTGGCCCAGGAACCGGGCTCTGGTCCGTGACTCCATCGGGGAGCCACTGAGACCGTTGATGTGCGGCAGCCACAACCGGACCATTCGCTGACCTCGTCTCCCGACTGCCGCATCCGAAGCATCGGTCAACGCCTGCAGCGAGATGCCCCTCGCTGCCGCGGCGTCGAGCACCGCGAGAACATCAAGATCTTCCACCGACGCTGCCGTGTCCACGGCGCAGTCGGCGGGATCTACGATGTCGATTCCGTCGACCGTGCGCCAGGGAGGATCTCGGAATCGCCTGATGCAACACCACACCCTCAGGCACCGCGATCGAACGCGCACCGGGAGTGGTCAGGTGGATGCGATCATCGCGGATCACGCCGAAGCCATACAGTTGTGCCGCCGTGTGTGAGCAGACGATCACTGGCTGCTTGATCTGCGTAGGCGCCCTAGCGATGCGAACTGCCAGGTGGGCGTGAGCGGTGCCCACCTGTAGCCAACTTCGCCCTATCCAGGACACCTGCCCGCTGGCCAGCCAATGCTGCATGCAACTTCTGCCGACTGCTGCGCGTAGCGCTGTTGCCGTAACAACACCACCCTGTCGATGCAGCACCGCCAGCAGTTCGGGATCCATCGGGTCAGCGAAGCAGCCGGCCCGGACGGATATCAGTTTTGTTGCGCCCGATGTGGATAGGCCTCAGTGTGTGCACAGGTCCGTCTGGATAGGCCCCATTGTATGCACACGTCCGTCTGACAGCCTCAGCTCACTGGCCAGCTGCTTGCTGAGCTGTGACCCGGCTCGCCGGGGATAGCTGCCCGCATCCCGGCGCGCTCCCGGTCGAGGATCCCGACAGGCGCTCCGCGGAAGTCCAGAATTACGACACGAACGCCATGATCATGACGCCGGACGAAGATGATCATGGCTCTGGTGTCGAGAAACCGCGGGATTTAGTCCTGTTTGCAATGTTTTAACCATGGTGGCGAGTCACCGGAACCATGATCATTTCGTGCCGCGAAGATGATCATGGCGTTCGTGCAGGCCTGGGCCGCCTGAGGCCTCGCAACACCGACCTGCGCCGAGGACGACGCGCTGCGTACAGCGACTGCGGCGCAGCGAGCCGCGGGCCCCGAATAGGAGCCTTAGGCAACGCCGAGGTAGGCCTCTTTGACACTGGGGTCGGCGAGTAGCTCCTTGCCTGGACCAGTCTTGCTGACCTCGCCGGTCTCCAGGATGTAGGCGCGATCCGAGCGCGAGAGTGCCTGCTGTGCATTCTGCTCCACCAGCAGGATGGTGGTGCCCTGGGCGTTGATGTCGGAAATAATCGTGAAGATCTGCTGGATGATCATCGGCGCCAGGCCCATCGACGGCTCATCGAGCAACAGCAGCCGCGGCCTCGCCATCAAGGCTCTGCCGATCGCCAACATCTGCTGCTCGCCACCTGACATGGTGCCTCCGAGCTGTGTCCGGCGCTCCAACAGCCGCGGGAACAGCTCGAACACCCGCTCGAGAGTCGCGTTGTACTCAGCCTTCACCTTGAAGGTGCGGGCGAAGTGCCCCATGTCCAGGTTTTCCTGCACCGTCATACCGGGAAAGACGCCCCGACCCTCCGGCGCCTGCACGATGCCCTGCAGCACCCTGGTGTGTGCCTTCATCTTGGTGATGTCTTTGCCGTCGAAGGTGATCCCCCCCCTGCTCAGTGGCCGGATCCCGGAGATGGCGCGCATAGTGGTGGTCTTGCCGGCACCGTTGGCACCGATCAGGGTGACGAGCTCGCCCTCGTCGACCGACAGCGAGATCCCGTGCAGTGCCTCGATACGCCCGTAGCTCACGGTCATGTCGTTGATTTCAAGCAGTGGCATCGTCAGGAACCCCTAGGTAGGCGGCGATCACGGCCTGGTTGTCGCGGATCTCAGCCGGTAGACCCTCGGCGATCTTCCGGCCGAATTCGAGGACGACGATTCGGTCTGTCACACCCATCACCAATCGCATGTCGTGTTCGATCAGCAGCACCGTGTACCCGTCGTCGCGAATCTTGCGGATCAGATCCATCAGCGCGGCCTTCTCGCTGGGGTTGAAGCCGGCCGCCGGCTCGTCCAGACACAGCAATTTAGGTTCGGTTGCCAGCGCCCTGGCGATCTCCAGCCGTCGTTGGTCGCCGTACGGGAGGTTCTTCGCCTTCTCCGTCGCCCGGTGCCCGACACCCACGAACTCCAGCAACGCCATTCCCCTGTCGATGGCGTCCTTTTCCTCGTGACGATGTCGGGGCGAGCGCACCAGAGCCCCCGGAATGGATGTCTTGTGCCGAGCGTCCGTTCCCACCGCGACGTTTTCCAGCGCGGTCATCTCGTGGAACAGCCTGATGTTCTGGAAGGTGCGGGCGATGCCGGCCCTGGTGATCTTGTTTCGCTTGAGCTTGCCCATCACCCGACTGTCGAACACCACCTGGCCGGCGGTCGGTCGGTAAACACCCGTCATCGTGTTGAAGCAGGTGGTCTTGCCGGCCCCGTTCGGCCCGATCAGCCCGAGGATCTCGCCACGGCGGATCTCGAAGGTCACTGCATCCAGGGCGACAAGGCCGCCTAACTTCATGGTGACGTCCTGCATTTGCATCAGCGCCTCCCCGACTTCGACCTGCACCTCCCGTTGCGGCGCAACCAGTTCCGCTACCGCTTCCGGGTCGGCCAGTGCCGGGTCGACATCGGAAAGGTCGATCGATGCGAGCTGAGATCCGTCGAGCGCCACACCGTCGCCGGTGAGCGCGTCGACGACGTCATCCGGCCCGCGATGCTGCTCGTATTCATCCTGGCCCGCTCCCACCCCGCCGGCGCCCTGGCCGGTCGACGAAGCCACCTCGCCGTCGTTGTTGCTCACGGCGACACCTCCTGCTCCCGCTGACGACGCGCAGCTTGGTAGATCTTCCGACTGGCCGCCAGCAGCTTCTGCCGCACCGGAACCAGCCCCTGCGGGCGGAAGATCATCAGGATCATCAATGCGACGCCGAAGATCAGATACCGGTAATCGGCCAGGGCGGCGAATCGCGCAGGAAGGTAGACGATGACGAACGCCCCAAGGATGACGCCGAGCTTATTGCCGGATCCGCCGAGAATTACCGCGCACAGGAACAACATCGAGTTCACCACGTTGAAGTTGTCCGGCACGATGGACTGCACTTGACCGGCGTAAATCGCACCGGAGAGGCCACCGATTGCCGCACCGATCACAAATGCCCACAACTTGAACTTGAAGGTGGGCACCCCCATGATCTCTGCGGCATCCTCGTCTTCGCGGATCGCCACCCATGCCCTGCCCACCCTTGACCGTTCCAGGTTACCCACCAGCATCAGGATCGCCGCGATCAGAATGATCGCCAACCAGAACCACCAGGTGCCCGCGGTAAATGGCTGCTTGTAATTGACGATGGAGAATTTGCCGTACTGGTCGGACGAAGAGGTGAACCAAATGGGGAACGCCAGGTTGTTCATGCCGCCGCCGCCGCCGGTCAGGGTTCGCAGGTTCTGCAGCAGCAGGCGCACAATCTCGCCGAATCCCAGCGTGACGATGGCCAGATAGTCGCCGCGCAATCGCAGGGTAGGCGATCCGAGTATCAATCCCGATACTGAGGTAATGAGGATTGCGATGGGCACCGCCGCGAGCCATGACCACTGCAGGTTCAGCGGCGACGACGGCGCAGTCACCAGCGCCACCGTGTAGGCGCCGACCGCGAAGAAGCCAACATAACCGAGGTCCAACAGCCCCGTCTGACCGACCACGACGTTCAAGCCGATGGCAATCAACGCGTACTGGCCGAACTGAGCCAGCACGGTACCCAGGTCGTAGGTTTGGGTCTGCAGAAATCCAGGCGCCCAGGCGGGCGACAACCCGATGACGATGAGGAGGGGAACCGCGATGGCCCACTGGACGGGGCGCGCCAATGCGTCCCACCACAACCGGAGGCGGTCGCTGAAGCTCAGCGATGTGGTCTCGGTGCGCACCCTGGTGTCGGTGCCCACCGGCACATCCCCTGCGGCAGTTGCGGTGTGCGCCGACGCTGTTGCCCTGGATCTGGTCAGATCCCGGCCCGTCTTCGGCCTGTCCTTCGGCCGATTGCCGCTCGCGGGAGTGCTCATGCTTTGGACCTCCCTAGCGATTCACCCAGTATGCCGGTCGGCCGGAACATCAGCACCAGCACCAGCAGCACGAAGGCCACCACATCGCGCCACTGCGATCCGAACAACACCTGCCCGTAGTTCTCGGCAAGGCCGAGGATCAATCCGCCGAGGAGGGCACCGCGCAGGTTGCCGATCCCGCCGAGGACCGCCGCCGAAAAGGCTTTGATGCCCAGGACGAATCCGCCGTCGAAAACAATGCCCTGCGGAATCTTGACCGTGTAGAGCAACGCAGCGGCGCCGGCAAGTAGACCACCGACGATGAAGGTGATCATGATGATTCGCTCGCGGGAGACACCCATCAGCGTGGCCGTCGTCGGATCCTGAGCCACCGCGCGAATTCCGCGTCCGAATTTGGTCTTGTTCACGAAGATGTCGGTGGCTACCGTCAGTACCAGCGCCGCTACCACAATCAAAATCGTGACGTTGGTGACGGGCGCGTTGAATATCTTGAACTGCTCGGTTGCCCTGATGAGCGTGATCGGCGCCTGGGACTGGGAGCCGCCAAGTTTGTGGCCGGTGAGTTTTGGTAGGACGAAGTGCACGAACTCCTGCAATACGAACGACGCGCCGATCGCGGTAATCAGGAAAACCAGCGACGGCGCATTGCGGCGGCGCAGCGGCCGATAGGCAACTCGTTCGAGCCCCAGCGCGGTGGCGCCGGATACCAGCATCCCGACGACAAGGGCGATGCCCATGTAAAGGATAGTCAGCAACACGCCCTCGTTGTAAGGAGACGGGGTAGCGACGAATCCCAGAGCCATCAATGCGACGTATTGTCCGAACATACCGAACATGAATACTTCGGAATGGGCAAAGTTGATCAGTCGCAGCACCCCATACACCAAGGTGTACCCGATGGCGATCAAAGAGTAGATCGCGCCGTAGGCGAGCCCGTCAACGGTCAATCGCCAGAAGCCAGCGGTCAGACCACTCCAGTCGAAGTGGAGTTCGCTGGTGGCCAGGTAGGGGCCGATCTGATGGAACAGCGCTGACGTCACAGATGTCCTCTCGTGGCGACCTGCGGAGCTTCAGGAAAGGCAGCCGTGCGTCGGGGCGACCGGGAGTGGAATCCCGGCCGCCCCCACAACACAGAACTACTGGGCCTTGTAGATCCAGATCAGCGCGGACGTCAGCTCGCCCTGAGCAGTCCACTTGTAGTGACGGGCCAGCCCGTCACCGTCGTACTTCTTGACGTAGGCCAACATGCCTGCCCGATCCTTCACACCCGAATCGATCGCGGACAACATGATCGTTGTCAGGTCATATGCCTCTACCGAGTAGACGCCGGGTGCCTGCTTGTTGGTCGTCTGATAGTCCTTCGCGAACGCCTCAGGAGCCGGCCCACATGGGCACGACAGGATGGCGGCCTTGGCGGCGTCACCGGCCTGCTTGACGAACTGCGGATCGTTGGTGCCGTCACCGGAGACAAATGCAGCGGTGACGCCGGCGGCACGCAGCTGGTTCACCAACGGTGCAGCCTCCGCGTAGTAGCCGGAATAGAAGATCGCATCAGGCGCCGCGGTCTGAACACCGGTGACCACTGCCGAGAAGTCCTTCTGCTTCGTCTTCACATCCTGCGCGCAGGACGCATCGGCGACAGATCCCAGACCCGACTTGATGCTGTCCGCAAGGCCCGTCCCGTACGGGGAATCGTCTTCGATTACACAGACCTTCTTGTACTTGAGCGTGTCGACCATGTACTTGGCCACCGCAGGGCCCTGCACACCATCGTTGGCCAGCCCACGGAAGAAGGTGGTGAACCCAGAGGTGGTCAGCTTGACGTTGGTCGCCGATGCAGTGAGGGAGGTAAGCCCGGCCTGCGAGAACACCTTCTCGGTGGCTCCCGTCTCACCGGAGAATGCCGGTCCCAGCAGCCCGATGATCGAGTTGTCGGCGACGATCTTCGGGGCGACGGCGGTTGCCTGCTGCTGATCGCCGGTGGTGTCGAACGGCACCATGGTGACCTGGCAGCCGGGGTTGGCCTTGTTGTGGGCGTCGAGGGCCACCTTCGCGCCGTCATTGATGTTGATGCCCAGCGCGGCATTGGCGCCGGTGAGGGCTCCAGCGAAGGCCAACTTCACCCCCGAACACTTCGCCTTGCCACCGCCGGCCGGGTCGACCGGCTTGGCGCCGGCATCGGGCTTGACTTCCTTGCCGGACGTATCGATCTGCACCACCGGCTTGATCTGCAGGCCGGTGGCTGCACCTCCGCCGCTGGACGACGATCCGCCGGCCGAAGCCGCACCGGACGATCCGCCGGCCGAAGCCGCACCAGACGATCCGCCGGCCGAAGCGGCGCTGGACGATCCCCCACCGCTGGCCACGCCGCCGCCACCGCTGGCGGCCGGGGCCGAACTTCCGCCCCCCGCTGCGGACGATGTCGGTGTTGTACCGCTCTTGCTTCCACAAGCCGAGACCGTCAAGGTGGCCGCAGCCAGCAAGACGAAAGCCCCTCGCATCGGAAGACGATGCACGTGCCACCTCCGTATAAGTCACTCCCCCGCGGCCGATGGCCGTGGGGATGTCGACGACGCCGACCCGCGGAAACTAGCGCATATCGGCCCGCTAACGAAGGAAGCACCACGACACGTGACCAAAATGCGATCCAGCACCTCGCAGCAGCGACCGCTCAGCCCTTTTTGGCCAGTCCGTCGAGCACGGCCTGGGCCACCGCCTGCATGGAGGTCCTGCGGTCCATCGCCGTGCGCTGGATCCAGCGGAACGCCTCCGGTTCGCTCATCTTCTGTGCGGTCATCAGCAGGCCCTTGGCCCTGTCGATCACTTTGCGAGCCTCAAGGCGCTCGGTGACATCGGCGACCTCGGCTCGCAGCGCCACCATCTCCTGGTGTCTGGCGACCGCCAGCTCGATGGCCGGCACCAGATCGGTCTGACTGAAGGGCTTCACCAGGTAGGCCATCGCCCCGGCGTCCCTGGCCCGTTCCACCAGCTCGCGCTGCGAGAACGCCGTCAGCATGACGACCGGGGCGATCTGTTCCTCGACGATCTCGGCGGCGGCGTCGATGCCGTCCTTGTTCGGCATCTTGACGTCCATGATCACCAGATCGGGTTTCAGATCCTTGGCCATGGCAACGGCCCGGTCGCCGTCGGCAGCCTCGCCCACCACCTCGAAGCCCTCGGCAACCAGCATTTCTTTCAGATCGAGGCGGATCAGCGCCTCGTCCTCGGCGATCAGCACACGTCGCGTGTTGGTCATCGGCCATACCTTCCATGGTCAACTCGACAGGCCAGCGAGTCCTCAGCCTCGAGTCCCCAGCCTAATGGGCGATATCGGACCTGCCCGGCGGGTGTGGCGGCCCCGACGCGTCGGCGGTTCGGCTGGCAGGATGACGGTCCAGACACGCTCGCCGGGTGATGGCCGTGGCACGCTCGCCCGGCCGGTAGCATGGCGGACTGTCCTTGCCGGCCTTGATCGGCGGGACGGCGGCCCCCGTAGCCCAATTGGCAGAGGCAACGGATTCAAAACCCGTCCAGTGTGAGTTCGAGTCTCACCGGGGGCACTCATGGGTTGACCTAAGGAGCAGACATGGAAGACCACACCATTCTCGAGCACGTCGACGAACTGGTCGCCGAAGAGCATCAGCTCCGATCGGCGTCCCCGGTAAGCGACCAGCAACGCGGCAGACTGCAGGAGATCGAGCAACAGCTGGACCAGTGCTGGGACCTGTTGCGCCAGCGGAAGGCTCGCGCCGAAGCGGGCCAGGATCCCGATCTCGCCACGCTGCGACCGACCTCAGAAGTGGAGTCCTACCTTCAGTAGTGAACGCCAAGTTCAGCGGCGGAGACCGATTCAGCCGGTGGTGTCGGGGAGCTCCGCAGTAGCTGAGCCGGGACGGACTTCGTGGACCCTCTGAATGCGGTGCAACGCCAACATCGCCACCGATCGGTCTAGGTCGGGGCAGGCTGCCGACAGAGAGCCGACCAGGCCTAGTGTCGTGACCATGGACCTCTCGGCCGACCTCGTCGAGCTGCTCAACGCCCGCAGCACCTGCTACGTCGCCACCATCATGCCCGACGGCTCGCCCCAGCTGACGCAGACCTGGGTGGACACCGACGGCGAGAAGGTGATCATCAATAGCGTCCGCGGATTCGTGAAAGTGCGTAATCTGCAACGGGATCCGCGGGTGGCGCTGGTGGTGTCCGACCCCGCGAACTCAAGCCGCTACTTCCAGGTGCGTGGCCGCGTCACCAACATCACCGAGGCTGGCGGCGCCGACCACATCGAGAAGCTGTCGCGGAAATATACCGGTCAGCCCTACTCCTGGTACGGGGGCCGCGAACAGGTGCGCGTGATCATCACGATTGAACCGGAGCACATCAGCACCGTGGGCTAACGGCAGCGCTAGGGCCGAATGACCGTCATCCCACCGACCGGCGAACGTTCCATCTCGACAAGAGCGGCCGGTACCTCGTCGAGAGTGATGCGCCTGCCGATGAGCTCGGAGGGCCGCAGCTCCCCCGACGCCACCCGGCCGAGCATCTCCGGATAGGCATGAGCCGGCATGCCGTGACTGCCGTAGATTTCCAGCTCGTTGGCGATGATCAACTCCATCGGAATGCGGGGCTGCGCATCACCGCCGGCCATCAGCCCGACCTGGATGTGCCGGCCCCGCGGCCGCAGGCAGCGGATCGAGTTGACGCTGGTCGCGGTACTGCCGAGCGCATCGATCGATAGCTGGGCACCGCCGTCGGTGAGGTCCACAATGCGCGCCGGCACCTCATCTTTCGAGGCGTCGACCGTCGCCTCCGCGCCGAACTCAGCGGCAAATTGCAGCGCCCGCGCAGAAATGTCCACCCCGACCACCCTGGCGCCCATCGCCACCGCGATCATCATCGCGGACAGCCCGACACCGCCGCAGCCGTGCACCGCCACCCAGTCGCCCTTGCTCACCCGGCCGTGCACGGTCAACGCGCGGTACGCGGTGGCAAACCGGCAACCGAGACCAGCAGCGGTGTCGAAATCCACTTCGTCCGGCAGCGGCACCAGGTTGACGTCGGCGTGCTCGATCGCCACCAGTTCGGCGAACGAACCCCAGTGGGTGAATCCCGGTTGTGTCTGCCGGACGCAGACCTGCTGTTCGCCGTCAAGGCACTGCGGGCACGACCCGCAGGCGCAGACGAACGGAACGGTGACCCGTTGTCCCACAGTGCATGTGGTGACTGCCGATCCGAGCTCGGTGATGACGCCGGCGAACTCGTGGCCCGGTACGTGCGGCAACCTGATGTCGGCATCGTGGCCGACCCAACCGTGCCAGTCGCTGCGGCACAGCCCCGTCGCCCGTACCGCGACGATGGCGCCGTGCGCCGAACATTCGGGCTCCGGAACATCTCTGACCTGCGGCACCGAGCCGAACCTGTCGAAGACGACTGCTCTCATTGCGCCATGGCGTTCTGCTGCCGGCCGTCCTCGGTGTGATCGGTGCCCATGGCCAGGATTGTCGTCCATCCGGCGGCCGGCGGTGGCCGCGGGATCGTCGGCGGGCCGACTGGCTATGGTCTGATCATGACCGGAGATCAGCCGCCCGCCGCGCAACCCGTCGACCTCGAGCCGACCGGCACACAGATCGAGCTGACCGCCGCCGGCTACCGCGCCGTCGTCACCGAGGTCGGTGGACGCCTGCGGCAGTTGAGCTGGCACGGCCGACACCTGGTGCGCACCTTTGCCGCCGACCACATTCCGACCCTGTACACCGGAGCGGTGCTGGCGCCGTGGCCCAATCGCCTCGCCGGCGGCAGCTATTCATTTGGCGGACGACCGCTGCAGCTACCGATCAACGAGGTGGACAGGGGGAATGCTCTACACGGGCTGGTCGCCGACCGGCAGTGGACGATTGCCGAGGCTTCAAAAACCTCTGCCACGCTGCAGCTTCGGCAATGGCCGACGGAGGGCTATCCGTTCCTGCTGGACCTCACATTGCGGTACGCCCTGGACAATGGGGGGCTGACGGTGGAATTGGCTGCTCGCAACAACGGTCACCACGACGCGCCGTACGGCTGTTCGATCCATCCCTACCTGGTCGCCGGTGACGGCACGGTCGACGACTGGACACTGCGGTTGGCAGCCGACAGCTATCTGTCGGTCGACCCGGAACGGCTTTTACCGCAAGGACTTCGGCCTGTCGACGCGTTCGACTTCCGAGAAGGCAGGTCGCTGGCCGGACTGGTCGTCGACCACGCCTTCACCGGGTTGTCGGCGGACGCAGCCGGCATCTCCAGCTTGCAGCTGACCGCCCCGGACGGGGCCGGGGTGACGATGTCCTGGACCCGCAGCACACCGTGGGTGCAGCTGTGCACCGCCGATCGGCCGGAGCCGGAGTTCCACCGGACCGGGCTGGCTGCCGAGCCGATGACCTGCCCGCCGGACGCCTTCAACTCAGGCACCGACCTGGTGACACTGAGTCCAGGCGAGGCACACACCACCCAGATCTGGATCGCCGGCCTGGGCCGCTGACCTCGTCACTCCCCCCGAACCACCGTCAGTGCAACCGAACGAGACCCTCCTGGACGACGGTCGCCAACATCTGCCCGTCGGCGGCGAAGAAGTATCCGAGGCCCAACCCGCGGGCACCGGAGGCGCTGGGCGAGGTGATGTCGTAGAGCACCCAGTCGTCCGTCCTGATCGGCCGATGGAACCATACGGCGTGATCCAGCGAAGCCATCTGCAGGTTGCCGACATTCGGATTGCGGCCATGGGTAGCCAGCACCGAATCCAGCAGGAACAGGTCGGAAACATAGGTGAGCAGGCAGATGTGCATCAACGGGTCGGCCGGCATGACGCCGTCAGCGCGGAACCAAACCTGGCTGCGGGCACCGGGTTCCCGCGATCCTGGCCGCCGCGACCACGGCGGTTCGCTGACGTAACGGATGTCGACAGGGCGGGGCACATCTGCCCAAGGGCCGGCATTGCTCGCGCCGGCCAGCCGCTCCGCGTAGCTGGGGAGTGATTCGGGCGCCGGCATTGTCGGCATCGTCAGCTGGTGATCGAGTCCCGCCTCGTTGATCTGGAACGAGGCGGACAGCGTGAAGATCGGCACGTCACGCTGATCCGCCACCACCCGTCGGGTAGTGAACGAGCGGCCATCTCGCGCCCGGTCGACGCGATAGGTGATGGGCTCCTTCGGATTTCCGGGCCGCAGAAAGTACGAGTGCAACGAATGCACGGTGCGGTCGTCCGGAACGGTGCGGCCGGCGGCTACCAGTGCCTGCGCCGCGACCTGTCCACCGAACACCCGCATCGGTCGACTTTCAGGTGAAAAACCCTGATAGACATCCGGTTTCAGCTGTTGCACATCGAGTAACTTGATCAGCGCATCGAGCGCGGTCTGGCCGCGCACGACCCCGTCGGAATCTTTGTCGACGGCCACCGGGCTGGCGCTGTTCGATCGATCGGTATCTGCCACATCGATCACCGTAGCGGCGAGCGGGGCAGCGGCGCGCTGACCGTCAGTTGAGGTCTTCCTCGCCGATCCGGTGCACCCTGATCAGGTTGGTGGAGCCCGAGGTATTCGGCGGTGAGCCGGCCACGATTACCACCGTGTCGCCGGGGTGATAGCCCGGTACTTCCAGCATCGAGCTGTCCACCTGACGCACCATTGCGTCGGTGGTGTCGACACTGGGCACCAGGAACGTCTCGGTCCCCCAAGTCAGCGCCAGCTCGTTACGGGTCGACTCCAGCGGGGTGAAGGCCAGCAGCGGCAACCTGGTGTGCAACCTGGCCAGCCGCCGCACGGTGTCACCGGTCTGGGTGAAGGCGACAAGCGCCTTGGACTCGAGCCGCTCCCCGATGTCGCGGGCGGCGTAGGACAGCACGCCTCGCTTGGTGCGCGGTACGTGGGTGAGCGGAGGAACAGCGACCGATTCGTTCTCGACGGCTTCGGCGATCCTGGCCATGGTTCTCACGGTGACGATCGGGTACTTGCCGACCGAAGTCTCACCGGAGAGCATGACCGCGTCCGCCCCGTCCAGTACCGCGTTCGCCACGTCGGACGCCTCGGCGCGAGTGGGCCGAGAATGCTCGATCATCGACTCCAGCATCTGGGTCGCGACAATCACCGGCTTGGCGTTCTCCCTGGCGATCTGCACCGCGCGCTTCTGCACCAGCGGCACCTGCTCGAGCGGCAACTCCACCCCGAGATCGCCGCGGGCGACCATCACCCCGTCAAATGCCAGCACGATGGCCTCGAGGTTGGCCACCGCTTCCGGCTTCTCCAGCTTCGCGATCACCGGCACCCGAGGTGCGCCGACCTCGTCCATCACCCGATGCACCAGCTCGACGTCGGCCGGCGACCTGACGAAGGACAGCGCGATGAAGTCGACGCCCAGCGACAGCGCGAACTTCAGGTCGGCGACGTCCTTCTCGCTCATCGCCGGAACCGAAACGTTCATGCCCGGCAAGGAGATGCCCTTGTTGTTGGAGACCGGGCCGCCCTCTGTGACCTTGCAGTGCACATCGTTGCCGCTGACCTCGGTGACAACCAGCCCGACCTTGCCGTCGTCGATCAACAGCCGGTCGCCCGGCCGCGCGTCGTTCGCCAGCCCTTCGTAGGTGGTGGAGACCCGGCCGGCGGTGCCGACTATGTCGTCGACGGTAATGACGACGTCCTCACCGGTGACCCAGACCGGCGACAACGTCTCGGCGAACCGGCCGAGTCGAATCTTCGGTCCCTGCAGGTCGCCGAGGATGCCGACGGCGCGACCGGAAGCGGCCGCGGCCTGGCGTACCCGATGGAAGACATCTGCGTGATCAGCGTGATCGCCGTGGCTGAAATTCATCCTCGCGACGTCCATGCCGGCTTCGACCAGAGCGGTGATCTGCTCCTGCGACGAAGTGGCGGGCCCAAGGGTGCAGACGATCTTCACTCGGCGATCCATAGCGCTCACCATAGTCGGACGTCTGAATCGGTTCACAACGCGCGTCCGGGCAACCGCAAGCCCGCAGCGACCCAGCCTGCGATCAGCTCAGTGCCACCGCGGTCGGCTCCAGCGGATCGGGCAGGTCGCTCTTGCCGGCCAGGTAGGCGTCCACCCCCGCAGCTGCCGATCGTCCCTCGGCGATCGCCCAGACGTTCAGCGACTGACCGCGGCCGGCATCACCGGCGACGAAGAACCCAGGGATATTGGTGGCGTAGTGCCGATCGCGGTGGATCACTCCGCGCTCGGTCAACTCGATGCCGAGACCGTCCAGCAATCCTGCCCGTTCCGGCCCGGTGAAGCCGAGGGCCAGCAGCACCAGATCCGCCTGCAGATGGGTGTCGGTGCCCTCATCGGCCACGAATCCGCCGGGAACCCTGGTCCCCGCCACCAGATTCAGGCCGGTAACCCGACCGTCGGTGCCCTGCAGCGAGGTCGAGTTGACGCCGAAGACCCGCTCGCCGCCCTCCTCGTGGGCGGCCGACATCCGCAGCATCAGCGGGTAGGTGGGCCACGGCGTAGACGGGTGCCTGGTCGGCGGCGGCTCGCGGTGGATGTCCAGCTGGGTGACGGAGGCAGCTCCCTGCCGCAGCGCCGTGCCGTAGCAGTCGGCGCCGGTGTCGCCGCCACCGACGATCACCACATGCTTGTCGGCGGCGTCGATAGTCAGCTTGTCCAGCGACCCTTCCACCACCCTGTTGGCCTGCACTAGATAATCCATCGCCAGTTGGACACCGCCGAGCTCGCGGCCGTCGACGGCGAGCTCGCGGGGAACGGTCGCGCCGGTGGCAATCACGGCGGCATCGAAGGAGTGCTGCAGCTCCGCGACGTTCAGATCGACCCCGACCTGGCAGTGGGTGATGAACCTGACCCCCTCCGCCGCCAGCTGCTCGATGCGCCTGTCCAACACCGCGGAGTCCATCTTGAA
>JALYXB010000209.1 GCA_030947305.1 Actinomycetota bacterium
GCACGGCGGGGATCAACACCCCGGCCGCCGCGCTGACCCGGTTGACCGATGCGGCCGAAGACTTCACCGTTGCTGCCTCCATCGAGGTGAGCCTGACTGCCGGCCGGGTGTCGATCGAGCTGGACACTCGCGGCACTGTTGACGTGGCGGCCGAGAAGGCAAGGCTGGTCAAGGATCTCGTGGCCGCCGAGAGGGAGATCGTCGCCACCGAGGCCAAGTTGGCCAACTCGGCATTCACCGGGAAGGCACCGGAGCAGGTGGTGGCCAAGATACGTCTGCGCAACGATTCGGCGACGGAAGAGCGGAATCGGCTGCAGCTGCGGTTGGCAGCGTTGGAGGATCAGTCGTGACCGGCGGCATTTCGTTCGGCCCGTTCGGGCCGGATCCGGAGCCGATCGAGGAGCCGCCACATCCAGAACTGGACGACGACGCGTCGGACCTCATTCCCGACTCGCCGCCGCTCGATCTGCGCACCGTAGAGGCCATCCTGGACCAGCGCTGGCCGGAGACCAGGATCGATCCGACGCTGGCCAGAATTCACTCGCTGCTCGACCTGTTGGGCAATCCGCAGAACGCCTATCCGGTCATCCAGATCGCCGGTACCAACGGCAAGACATCGGTGGCCAGGATGGTCGACGCTCTGCTCACCTCGCTCGGGCTGCGCACCGGGCGGTTCATCTCTCCGCACCTGCAACTGGTGACCGAGCGGATCAGCCTGGACGGCGTGCCCATCGATCCCGACTCCTACGTCCGGACCTACGCCGACATCGCCCCGTACGTCGACATGGTGGACGCGGCCAGCGCCCGCGACGGTGGCGTGCGGCTCAGCAAGTTCGAGATCCTTACCGCGATGGCCTTCGCCGCCTTCGCCGATGCACCCGTCGATGTCGCGGTGGTGGAAGTGGGGCTCGGCGGCACCTGGGACAGCACCAATGTGGTGGACGCGGCGGTCGCGGTCATCACGCCGGTCGGGCTCGATCACCAGGATTACCTCGGTGACACCATGGAGTCGGTGGCCGGCAACAAGGCCGGGATCATCAAGCAGGGCGGCACCGTGGTGATCGGTCCGCAGGAGCAGTCGGCGCTGGATGTCCTGCTGCGCAAGGCGATCGAGATGGATGCCACGGTGGCCAGGTACGGCAGCGAATTCAGTGTCGAGCGACGGGAGATGGCGGTCGGCGGACAGCGGCTGGCACTGCAGGGTCTCGGCGCCGGGTATTCCGACGTCTTCCTGCCGTTGGCCGGAGAGCACCAGGCGGCGAACGCTTCGGTAGCGTTGGCCGCCGTCGAGGCATTCCTGGGCGCCGGCCGCAGCAGGGAGCTGAACACCGACGCGGTGCTGGACGGGTTCGCCGCTAGCAGCTCCCCTGGCCGACTGGAACGGGTCAGGACCTCTCCGAGCATCCTGGTGGACGCCGCCCATAATCCCCATGGGGCAACAGCTCTGGCGACCGCGTTGCAGTCCGACTACCATTTCGCCCGGCTGGTAGGCGTAATCGCGGTGATGCGCGACAAGGACGCCACCGGGATTCTTGAGGCTCTGGTGGGGGTGCTGGACGAGGTGGTCGTCACCGTCAACTCCTCACCAAGGTCGATGCCGGCAGAGGAGCTGGCCGACAAGGCGCGCGAAGTGTTCGGCGATCAACGGGTGCAGGTCGCCGACCGAATGGACGATGCCATCGTGTTGGCGGTCGACCTAGCGGAAACCGGCAGCGACGACAGGTCCAACGACGACCGCCCGTACGGCACCGGCATCATTATTACCGGCTCTGTGGTGACGGCCGGTGACGGGCGCAGCCTGGCCGGTCTGACTCCGTCGTGACAGCTCCGGACCCGGTACCCGCAGCATCGCCAGCGCCTCCACCGGATCCCGAACGTGGTCTGCGAGGGGCCATCGCGGCCACCCTGGTGCTAGAAGCCATTACCGTGCTGCTGGCGATCCCGGTCGCCCGGAACACCGGCAACGGCACCGGCAGCTGGGGCGTGATCGCGATCGTGGCGCTGGCGCTGGCGCTGATCATGTCCTGCATGTTCGTCCGCAAACCGGCGATGACGGCGGTGGTGACGGGGCTGCAGCTGCTGACCATTGCCGGCTGGGCCATCAGTGCTCCGTTGGGCGTGGTCGGGGTGTTGTTCGCGCTGGTCTTCGCCTTCATCTTCTACTTCAGGTACGAGTACCGGCGCCGGGCGGCTGCGGGCGAGTTGCCCGGCCAGCGGAGCCGGTAGGCTGCCGACGGCGCGAGCGACGACAGTCGCTCGACGTCACCGATCAACGCACCGGCGTCAGCCACCCGCTGCTCCGGTTTTGGTCCAGCGATGCACAAGGAGTCCGAAACCGTGTCCGAACGCACTCTCGTTCTGGTGAAGCCCGATGGCGTCCAGCGCGCTCTGGTCGGCGAGGTTCTGTCCAGGATCGAACGAAAGGGTCTTGGCATCGTGGCGCTCGAGCTGCGGGTGATCGACGAAAGCCTTGCCGAACAGCATTATGCAGAGCACCACGGCAAGCCCTTTTTTGCCGACCTGGTCGCGTTCATCACCTCGGGGCCGCTAGTCGCCGTTGTGGTGCAGGGGACTCGCGCCGTCCCGGCCTTCCGTCAGCTCGCCGGCGGCACCGATCCGGTGGAGAAGGCGACACCCGGAACCATCCGCGGCGACTTCGGTCTGCAGACCCAGTTCAACCTTGTTCACGGCAGTGATTCGGCCGAATCGGCCGCCAGTGAAATCGGGTTGTGGTTCCCGAACCTGTGATGGCACAGCACACTGCAGTCCACCCGCTGGAGATCCACACGCACCGAGTGGGTCCCGACGGCACGATGGCAGCGGATGGCCAATTCGGGCTGGCCCTCACCACGTTGTGGCACGCCGTCTCGCTGGCTGGCGGCGCTGTCGGCTTCGTGCCCTCTGTTGCTCGCGCCGACGTGGCGGCCCGCGCCGCCGCTGCAGTCACCGAGCTGCGAGCTGCCAAGGCGTCGGGCATCGCGCTGATCGCCGATCGGCAGCTCGTCGGCTTCGGAATGCTGACAGCGGGCACCGGATTGATGTCGCACACCGGCGAGATCGCCGCGGTGATGGTCGATCCCGCGCTGCAGGGCACGGGCCTCGGCGGCGGGTTGATGACCGAGATCCTGGCACTGGCGCGGCTTCTGGGCCTGGAGCGGGTGTCGCTGTCGATACGCCAGGGAGCAGGACTGGATGCGTTTTATGCCCGGTTCGGCTTCGTCGAGTGCGGTCGCCGACCCGGGTGGGTGCGGGTCGCCGACGGTGACGACCGCGACGACATCTGGCTCTGGCTCGATCTGGGCCAGCTGCGCTAGCCGGTGGCAGGCTCAGGCCATTTCCTCGTCGACATAGCACCAGCGCCAGCTCTCCCCTGGTTGGAAGGATCGGATCACCGGATGCTCGGCTTCTGAAAAGTGCGCGGTGGCGTGCTTGCCGGGGGAGTTGTCGCAGCAGCCGACGTGCCCACACTGCATACACAGCCGCAGGTGAACCCAGCTACCAGCGGTGGCCAGGCACTCCTGGCAACCGTCGGGTGTTCGTGGTTCCGGCGCGTCAACAGCGGCTGCCAGATGGCTGCAGGCCATGGCCCGCTCCTTTCGGGTTGTCGTTCCAAGCGTGCACCCGATACGGGCCGCCCGCAGTAATTAGCCCGTTCGCTACCGATCGTCGCCCGAATGGGCTAGTTCGGCATTTGTCCGTTTCGGTAACAATGGCACAGTGGACACGGTGGCTACCGCCAACCGTCTGATCGGTCGCACCGAACAGGTGGGTCTGCTCGTCGCTGCCCTTGACGGATGCACAGACGCTGCCACCGTCGTTGCGCTGACCGGCGAGGCAGGCGTCGGGAAGACCGCGCTGGTCGATGTGTTGGGCCGCCACGCTGCCGCTGCCGGCGATCAAGTATTGCGAGGTGCCTGCACGCTGGTGCTCAGCGAACCGATCGCCTACGCCCCTATTGCCGGCGCTCTTCGCAGCGGTGGCATCTTCGGTGCCGATCTCGACGCGCCGAACCGTGGCGAGTTGTTCGAGCGGATGCTGCGGCTGTTTGCGCAGCGTCGCCCGGAGAACCGTCGGCAGCTGCTGCTGCTGGACGATCTGCACTGGAGCGATCCGGCATCGATGGAATTCGTCGGTTTCCTGGCCAGGAACCTGCCGGCCGGCCATCTGGTGGTGTTGAGCTACCGCTCGGACGACGCCCCGGCGGATCCTTCGGCCCAGTTGGTGCTGGAGACGATCGTCTCGCATCGTGAGGTCCGAAAAATCGACCTGCAGCGGCTCAGTGAACCAGAGGTGGCAGCGCTGTACGAGCAGCAGACCGGCCGGCCGGCCGATCAGCACGAGCTGCAGACTCTGCTGGAGCGCTCCGGTGGCAACCCGTTCATCGCGACCGAGCTGATCGCCGCCGGCCGAGTGGATCTGCTGCCGCCCAGGATTGGGGACGTGCTCACCTTGCGCACCGCGCGACTGGGAGCCGACGCCATCGCAGTGGTCCGGGTCGTTGCCGTCCTCGGCCGGCCGATATCGCAGCAGCTGCTCGACAGGATCGTGGATCTGCCGGAGGACAGGTCGCTGGCCGCCGTCGCAGAATGCGTAGGCGCGGGAATTCTGGTGGTGAATCAGGTCGACCAACGTTACAAGTTCCGCCACGCGTTGGCCCGAGATGCGCTGCTGGCCCAGCTTCTTCCCGGCGAGCGGCAACGAATCCACCATCGGATCGCCGTCACCCTCGGCGAGGAGCAGAGCACTCGCCGCAGTGCCGGCCAGTCGGCGGAGTGGGCCGCGCACTGGCGGGCCAGCGGGCACGACGCCGAGGCCTTCGACGCGACATTGATTGCGGCGGCGACCGCCCGCAAGGTGTTCACCCATGCTGAGGCCTGGCGGCAGTACCGGCACCTGGTGACGTTGCTGGACAATGGGTTCGGTCCGGACGGAGCCGTGCAAAGGAGCCAACTGCTGGCCGACGCAGCGGACGCAGCCCGGTGGGCGGGCGCTGCGACGGATGCCGTCGAGCTCACCAGACGTGCCATAGTCGACATCGAAGAGCCAGCGGAGCGAGCGCGGATCAGCGAACGGTTGGGCCGTTGCCTGTGGGACATTGGCGACACCGCCGGAGCCGAACAGGCCTACCAGCTCGCCGAGTCAATCGCCGCCGACCTGCCGGCCAGCAGTCTGCAGGCGACGATCTGCGCTTCCCGCGCCCGGCTGGCCATGCAGGCGGGCCGCTATGCTGAGGCGGAATCGTTGGCGCGCAGGGCGATCCGGCTCGCCCGGAAGACGGCGGCACCGGCAGAGCAGAGCCGGGCCAGTGCCGTGCTCGGCATGTGTCGGGTGTTCGCCGGCCAGCTGGAGACAGGTATTGCCCTGATCCGCAAGGCGGCGCGGATGGCCGCGCAGTCCGGGGACGATGAGGACCGGCGCCGGGTAGCCGGAAACCTCGCGTTCTCACTGCTGATCGCCGGACACGCAAGAGAGGCATGCCGGACGGCCGTCGATGCGCTGGCCGCCGTCCGTCGGCACAATGCGATCGCCGGTTCCGGCGCCGCCCTGGTGAGCAACACCATCGTGTTGTTGCGACTCACCGGGCGGTGGGACGAGGCGGCGAAGCTGAGCGACGAGGCGTTCAGTGAGGGCGTCACCGCTGGCCAGGCGTTGCTGATCCGGCTAGCGAGGGCCGAACTCGACCTCTGCCGCGGCGATCTGCAGGGGGCCAGAGAAAACCTGGACGCGGCCGCCTATCTCGGCCGCAGCGACACCTCGGTGTCCATCGTCGCCGATCTGGCGTTGGTGGAAGCGGAGTGGTCTTTGCTGAAGGGCGATCTCGACGATGCATCGGGCGCGATCGACAGAGCGGTCGCAGTTCTGGAAACCGGCTCTGAGACCCGGGATTTGGCCAGGGCCTGCGCCCTCGGGCTACGGATCGAAGCCGACAGAGCATCGCTGCCTGGCGCTCGCCGGGCACCGGTACTGCCGACGACCAGGGCTACCTCCCTGCGGGACACCGCCCTCACCGTTGGCGCTGCCAGCACCTCACCGGAGGTGGTCGCCTATTGCGCTACCGCGGCCGCCGAGTGGACCAGGTTCGAGGGGCAGTCGGACGCCGGCCGGTGGGCCGAGGTGGCGCGGCGGTGGACGACGCTGGAATGCCCGCTGGAACAGGCCTATGCCCGCTACCGGTGGGGGCAATCCCAGATGAGTGACGATCGGACGTCCGCCGTTGAGCAACTGGGCAGGGCACAATCGATCGCCGCTGAACTGAAGGCCGCACCGCTGTTGACCGCAATCGACGACCTCGGCCGCCGAGCCAGGGTCAAGCTGAACAGTCAGCCCGTCGACGAGCCAACGGAAAACGCCGACAGGTTCGGACTCACCCGGCGTGAACGGGAGGTACTGGAGGAGCTCGCGCTGGGGCTGACGAACAAGCAGATAGCCACCAGGTTGTTCCTCAGCCCGCGCACGGTCGACGTACATGTGGCGAACGTTTTGATGAAGCTCGGCGCCAGGACCAGAGCGGAGGCGGTCGCGCTGGTGGCCAGGGCCGACACGTCGGTGGTGTTCACGGTTGTCGACCAGCGGCCGACGAGGCTTCCGCTGCAGATATCACTCCCGGAGCGATCCAGCGGGTTACCGCTGACCTCTCTTCGGTGGAGGGACTGAGCCGAAGGGCTCATCGATCTCTGCTGTGGTTGTCCTGTACCCGCCCACCAGCACCCGCTGGTGGACTGTCATCGCCAAAGGGGAAAGTTGTGAGCATCCACCACGACACCGGTGAGGATCCGGAACGCGCCACCGCTGCGCGGGGTCCACACGAGAAGAAAGTCCAGCCGCCGCTGGGGACCGATCCGGCCAACATGCACACCGAGGGCCAGCAGAACCCGACGAATATGCATACCGAGCAGAACCCGCCGAAGCCGCTGAGCTTGGATACCGAGAGCAGCACGACACCGCTGATCGACTGACGGCCGGGGCAGCAACCCAGGCAGGAAGGCGGCCGGCGGGAATTAGGTAAAGCTACGGATCCGCCGGAATGCCGGACTGACCAGACTCGATTCATCAGGGGTATCCCTGCCGAATCGAATCCAGGAGTTTCGATGTCCATACTTGCCACCGAGCCGCCCGCCCAGCGAGCGAGCGCCTGTGTCGCCGACCGGCTTCCGCTCCCTGTTGAGGCCACCGATGCCGAGCTCTTGCAGCGTCTGATGGCCGGCGACGAAGATGCCTGGCGGGAAGCAGTGCGGCGCTATCACCGGCTGGTCGAACTGGCGGTGCGCAAAGTCGTGAGTTGTCCGTCCGATATCGACGAGGCGATGCAGCGGAGCTGGCTTGCCATGTGGCGCAATGCCTCCGCCATCCGCGAGGCCGGCCGGCTGCCCGGCTGGCTCAGCGTCACCGCTCGAAGGGAAGCGCTCGCCATCGTCCGCCGCCGCCGCCGGGAGGTTTTGGTTGAGGACCTCGGCCGGTTCGACACCGGCTCCTTTCCCGATGCGTCGGTGCTGGTCGAGCATGCCGAGCGGGCACGTTACCTGCGGCAGGCCGTCGACCGGCTGCCCGACAAGCAACGGCAACTGATGCGGGAACTGCTGGCCGATCGCGCTTCCTACGACGAACTGAGCGTCAGTCTGTCCATCCCGCGTGGCAGCATCGGCCCGATGCGGGCCAGGGCGCTACGCACCTTGCGGCAGATGCTGCCGGCGCTGGAGCCCGAACTCGTCTAGGACCCGGTGCAGATCCTCGTCGAGTGTCTGCCGCTCTACCACGGCATCAAGCTGATACGCGGGTTGACGCTCGGCGCCGTCGGCAGCGGCATGCTCTCGCACGCTGCCTACTTCGTGGTGATGGCCGTCGTCGGCATCCTGGTTGCCGTTCGCCGGTTGGAAAAGCTGCTGCTGCGGTGAGCCGAGGATGACCGACGTTGCCGCCGCTGGTGCCAATCGGGTTCAGAGTCGGTCGGGATTCGCTGTCGACTACAGCTCGTTTGCCTCAGGTGTGACGGTGCGCAGATGATCGAAGCGCCGGAAGTCGCGATCGAACGTCGCCACGGCCGCACCGAGACTCCTGGCGACGGCGGCTATGTAGGCGTCCGGCACCAAGTCACCGCCCACCTGCTCGGTGCAACAGATTTCCCCGAACAGGTCCAAAAGTCGGGGGATCGGTGGCACGGATGAGTAGCCCGCCTGCTGGCGCACCGCGTCGACGAAAGCGAAGGCCTCCGATGCGGTGGCCGGCACGGTAAAGATCCGACTGTTGGTCACCACTCTGGCGAATCCGGTCCAGACCGTGTCGGGGACACAGAATGGTGAGCCGGCTGCCAGCAGGCGATCCCACCACGGACGGCTGATCGCGTGATGTGGGTGATCCTGCCGGAATGCTGCCACCAAGATATTGACGTCCAGGACCAGCATCGCTGATTACTCGCCGCCAAGAGCCTGGTAGAGGCCGCGGTTCGAGTCGACATCAACACCGTCGACGACGCCAGTTCCGCGGGTGAACACTGGCGTCGGAACGGCTTCAGCCTTATCAGGATCCGCGGTCAGATAGCGCTGAACGGCATCCTGGATGAGCTCCCCGAGCGTCTTGCGCTCGGCATGGGCTCGTGCTCGTGCCAGCCGGAGCACTTCACTGTCAACCGAGATCGTCGTCCTCATCAGACCAGGCTACATCACTCGCATCAATCTCATGCATCACTCGCATCAACCCTGTGTCGGAGCCGTCGGCGGGGCTGTATGGCAATGCTCCATATGGCGGAGCATTGCCACATATCGGTGGAACGGCTCGATCCCATCCCGAGCGCGCCGTCCACCGGCAACCATCCCTGTGGGATACTGGAGCGCAGGCAACCGCCAGGCCACGTGCCGGTGCCGCCCCCGACGAGTGAGAGTCGCCGAGTGGGGCGAGCGTCCGGAACGCGGAACGGCGAGCCGACTGCCAGCAAACTTCCTGCGGCCAGTTCATTGCAGTCCATCGCAGTGACCAGGCGGCAGACCCCGATACATAACGGCCCCCGCGCGGACGCGTCCATACGCGCCCGGGGGCCGCGAGAGGAACAACTGAATGACTGAGAACCTGTCGAGCGCGCTCACCGAGGCGCTGGCCGATCTCCCCGCTAAACCACGTGTCCACGAGCTCGCCAAGCGCTCGGGACTGTCCAGCAAAGAATTGATCGCGGCGCTCGCCGAGCGCGGCATCCAGGCCCGAGCAGCCTCCTCGTCCGTCGACCACGACGCTGCCGTCGCGCTGCTCACCGCGCTGCTCGGCGGCGACACCGTCGCAGGGCCGAGCGCGGCCTCGCCCGTGCCCGCGGCCATCCCTGACAACCCTGCACCCACAGGCGTCCGGCCGTTGTTCCTGGAGCCGGAGCACGCTCCCGCACCGAGACAGCCGCGGTCGCGCCGGCCGGCCGGCCGGGACGAAGCCGAAACGGCCGAAGCCGCACCATCCAGTGTCGAAGCCAGTGTCGAAGCCGAGACGGCCGAACCGCCGAAGCGGTCGCGGCGCAAGCCGGCCGCCGAGAAAGTCGATAGCAGCGACCCTGACATTGCTGCCGCTCCGGCAGCCGACGCCGCCGGCGAGCAGGCCACCGACGGTGCAGGCGCGCCGCCGGCCGCCAGGTCGCGACGCCGTCGGGGCCGCGGCAAGCAGCCCGACACCGACGGTGCTGACACCGAGACGAATGCTGACGTCGTCGAGTCCGACCTTAAGGAGCAGGACGGTTCGGCCGACGGTGCGGCCGCCGACCAGCCCGGTTCCGCCGGCACCGATGCTGAGGACGATGTGGAGTCCAGTGGCCGCCGCCGCCGCCGGCGCGGTCGGCGCGGGCGCGGCAGGCCCGATGACGATGCACAGGCCGATGACAGCAACGAACCGCAGGACAGCGCCGCGAGCGACAGCAGTGCCACCGACAGTTCGCCGTCCAGCCGCAATCAAGCCGCGACCGACGGCGACTCTGCCGGGTCGGACGACGCCGACGACGCAGACTCGGACGACCCGGACTCGGCCGGCGGCACCAGGCGTCGCAGGCGCCGTCGTCGTCGCAGTGGTCCCGGCGGTGAGGACGCTCCTCGCGAGGACGATCCCGACAACACCGTTGTCCACGTGCGCGACTCGCGAGGGACGGAAAACAACGAGGTCCAGGGCATCAGGGGCTCGACCCGGCTGGAGGCGAAGCGACAGCGGCGGAAGGACTCGCGCGACAATCGTCGGCGCCCGCAGATCCTCACCGAGGCCGAGTTCCTGGCCCGCCGCGAGTCCGTCGACCGGGTGATGGCCGTGCGACAACGGGGCGATCTCGCCCAGGTCGCGCTGCTGGAGGACAATGTTCTGGTCGAGCACTTCGTCTCGCAAGCCGGGGCCGACTCGATGATCGGCAACATCTACCTCGGCAAGGTGCAGAACGTGCTGCCGTCGATGGAGGCGGCCTTCGTCGACATCGGCCGTGGCCGCAACGCCGTGCTCTATGCCGGCGAGGTCAACTGGGACTCCTCCGGCCTTCAGGGCAAGGCGCGGCGCATCGAGACAGCACTGTCCAGCGGCGACACCGTCCTGGTACAGGTATCCAAGGACCCGGTGGGACACAAGGGCGCCAGGCTCACCACCCAAATTGCACTGCCGGGCCGATTCCTGGTCTATGTGCCGGCCGGCGGCGCCACCGGCATCTCCCGGAAGCTGCCGGACGCCGAGCGCAAGCGGCTCAAGGCCATCCTGGACCGGATCGTCCCCGACGACGCCGGCGTCATCATCAGGACGGCCGCCGAGGGTGTGCCGGAGGAAGAGCTGGCCCGCGACGTCGAGCGTCTCAAGTCGCAGTGGGACGAGATCAAGGCCATCGCCGACGGCACGGACTCGGCCGATGCACCAGCCGATGCTGCCGGCGGTGCGGCCAAGGGCAGGAAGAAGAAGGTCGCAGTTTCGAAAGCAGCTGCGCCGCAACAGCTTTCGGCCGAACCAGACACGCTGATCAAGGTGGTCCGCGATCTGTTCAACTCCGACATCAACAGGCTGGTGATCGACGGTGACGAGACGTTCGCATCGGTGTCTGCCTACGTCAATCAGGTGGCGCCGGAACTCGCCGAGAGAGTGTCACGGTACGAATCGAACGGGGACGGCCGGGACATCTTCACCGAGTACCGGATCGACGAGCAGATCGCCAAGGCGTTGGAACGTAAGGTGCATCTGCCGTCCGGTGGCTCGCTGGTGATCGACCGCACCGAAGCGATGACGGTGGTCGACGTCAATACCGGCAAGTACACCGGGTCCGGCGGCAATCTCGAGGAGACCGTCACTAAGAACAACCTGGAAGCGGCCGAGGAGATCGTTCGGCAGCTGCGACTGCGGGATATCGGCGGCATCATCGTGGTCGACTTCATCGACATGGTGCTGGAGGCGAACCGCGAGTTGGTGCTGCGCAGGCTCACCGAATCGTTGGGTCGCGACCGGACCAGGCATCAGGTGGCCGAGGTCACCTCGCTCGGACTTGTCCAGATGACGCGTAAGCGGATGGGCACCGGCCTTGTCGAGGCCTTCTCTTCGGTCTGCGAGCAGTGCCACGGTCGCGGCATCGTGCTGCGTGACGTACCGCTGGATCACAGCCATGACGACGACTCCGATCGGCCCACCGGCAAGAAGCGCCGGGAACGCAGGGGTCGCGACTCGATGGACTCGGAGACGCCGGCCGAGCCGATGGCCAGGATCACCACCCTCAAGGCCGATCCGCGTGGCCCGAAGCCACCGCTGCGCTCGGGCGCCCCGGTGCGCTCCGCCGACATCGACAGCTCTCTCGAGTCAGGTGACGGCTTCCTGGCCACCGACGAGGAACTGGTGGCAACGGCAGTCAGGGCGGTCAGCGGGCCGGCAGCGAACTCCGCCACTATGCAGGGCAGCACTACGGACTCCGGCCCCGCACCGGACTCCACTGTGGCCGGTGGCGATGCTGCCGGCGTCGTGGAATCGCCCGAGCAGTCGGCCACGGCAGCCAAGCGGTCGCCGCGCCGTCGCCGGGCAACTTCCAACGGCGCGGTGAGCACGGGCAGTGAGCCGAGTTCCGCAGAGGTCCCGGCAGCCGAACCACCATCCGCAGCGTCTGTTGAGCGTTCCGCCTCGGCAGCCGCCGAGCCGATCAGGGCGGCCGGGTCGGCACCGGCTGTCGAAGCACCGGCGGCGAAGCCGGCGCCTCGGCGTCGGCGCGCGGCCAGTCGACCGGCCGGGCCGGCGGGGGACGCCCTGCCGGTCCTGGTATCCGCCACTTCGGACGCGCAGCC
>JALYXB010000196.1 GCA_030947305.1 Actinomycetota bacterium
TGATCAGGGACCGCAAACCGCAGGTGCTCATCACCTACGACGAGAATGGTTTCTACGGTCACCCCGACCATGTGCAGGCTCATCGGGTGGCCACCTACGCCGCCCTGCTGGCAGCTGTGCCGTCCTACCGCAACAACTTGGGCGAACCGTGGCAGGTGCAACGGCTGCTATGGCTGGCGATTGCGGAGAGCAACATGCGAGCGATGATCGCCGGCGCACGGGGCGCGGTATCGGCGAAGGCCGACGGTGCCAGCGAATCCCCGCCGCAGGACGACTTCTTCGGCGGCTTCGATCTCGACTCCGACGAGTTGCCACCGATGAGCACCCGCGACAGCGACGTCGCCGTTCGCGTTGACGGCTATCCGTATGCGGTGCAACGGTTTGCGGCGCTGCGCGCTCATGCCACCCAGATCAAGGCGGACGAGTTCTTCTTCGCCTTCGAGCACGCGCCGGCCGGGCCGATGTGGGCCGAGTGTTACCGTCTGGCGGCCGGCGTGCCGTTCGATGCCGGGGCGAACGACGTGTTCGCCGGCTTGGGTCTTGACCGCTGATTGCCGTTTGACCGTCGTGGTTGCGGGCACTGCACCCACATGGACCAGAACGAAACATCGACGACCACCGGTCTGACGGCGGTGGCCCTCGTCTGCTCACTGAAACCATCGCCGGCCCGCTCCAGCAGCGAACTGTTGGCACAGCAGGTGATGGACAGGATGAAATCGGACGGCGTCAGCGGATCGATCGTCAGGGTCGTCGACCACGACGTGAAGCCGGGCGTCGAGCTCGACATGGGCGACGGCGACGCCTGGCCCGGCATCCGCGAACGGATCATGGCCGCCGACATCCTGGTGCTGGCCACCCCTACCTGGATGGGCCAGCACAGCAGCGTTTGCATGCGGGTGCTCGAGCGGCTGGATGCCGAGCTGTCCGAGCTGGATGACCAGGGGCGCCCGAAGCTGTACCCCAAGGTGGCGATGGCAGCGATCGTCGGCAATGAGGACGGCGCCCACCACGTCACCGCCGACGTATTCCAGGCCTTGAACGATGTCGGCTTCAGCATCGCCGCGCAGGCCGTCACCTATTGGAATGGCGAGGCCATGCAGACCACCGACTACCAGGATCTGCAGCACACCCCGGAGAAAACGGCAGCCGCCACCGACCTGGCCGCCGGCAACACCGTCCACCTGGCACGGCTGTTGCGCAGCGGCAACTATCCACCGACGTCCGGCTGAGAGGAACAGCTCGCCATTCCGCAGCATCTGATCGACGTGCACAGCGGGCTGCGCCAGGAGCTGGCCCAGCTGCGGGTCCGGCGGAACAACTGGACGTTCGTTGCGTACTACGCGGCCGTTGGCGATCCACGGCTTCTACTGAAGCTGCAACGACGAGCGTCGGCTCCGAATTCCACGCTTCAGATCCCGCAGCCGGCGCGGATCCAACGGGAGCGGCCCCGCGTTCAAGGGTATCTGCTAGATCTTCGGTGATCCGCAGCGCTTCCTCGATCACCCCGGTGGCGACCCGTTGAGGTAAACCGATGGCATCCGCGAAGGTCAGGAAACGTTTGTACGAAAAGCCTTCTCGCCGTCCGGCCAGGCTCAATGCGGCTGCGAAGTCGCCGTAGGCAAGATGGGAGGTCGTACATCGGGGCGACTCGCCATTCCTCGCCACGACGAATCACGGACAGACTCTTGGTATGAGGTCGCCATTTCCGGTGACCCAGGCGAATACCAGTTTGGGTCAGAACGGCGCGGAGGGCCAGCGGTTCTGACGCGCAGACTCCTGGATCCGGCTGGCCAGCGCTTCTGAACCGACCGAGTAATTGTCCGCGGGTAGAGCCCCAGAAGTTGTGCGCCGTCCTCGACGGCGAGACTGCGTAGTGCGCCGCCGGATTCCGCTTCCCGGTCGAATCTGGTCACCAGCAGGCCAGCTGATCCCCGGCGATCACGGACCAGCTCGGCATCCACGACTGGATGACGCAGCCGTCGAGCGATGGCCTGGAAGAAGGCTTCTTTCTCCACACCTGCGGGAACTCTGGCGGTTCAGCTTCAGCAGGTGCGCCCGACCATCGTTCGCCAGCGGTACCGTCAGCATCCCGCCGGAAACCTTGTCCTGCACGGGGTGGTTCCCATCGCAACAACCTGTACGTCACCGACGGGATCGGTGCCCACCGCCAGTAGCAAAGACAGCATCATCGGCCAGCGTCTTCACCCCTGCCAGCTCCGCCAGCTCATCTTGGCGCAGACCAAGGTCTCGCCGTCGCGATCGAAGGTTCTCGCCCGCCGGCCATGGCCTCAGGCAGAAACCCTGGGCCGCACCACATCGAACACTGGTTCAGTCTTCGCTGAATACAGCACCCCGTGTATTATTTGCCTGGTGGAGACGCTGACGCATGGAGCGGTGCTGGCCAGGTTCGGGCACGCGCTGTCGGACCCGACGAGGGCTCGGGTGCTGCTGTCCTTGCGGAACGAGCCCGGCTATCCGTCGGAGCTCGCCGAGACGCTGCGGGTTTCCCGGCAGAGCCTGTCCAACCACCTGGCGTGCCTGCGCGGCTGCGGGCTGGTGCTGGCCGTGCCGGACGGCCGACGCATCCGGTATGAGTTAGCAGATCAACGACTCGGCCATGCCCTGGACGACCTGATGGGCGTGGTGCTGACGGTGGATCCGCAGCACGGTCAGTCCGTGGCTGACGATGGCTGACGGGCACCGCCACGATCACGGCCCGACCGGCGACAGCCATCGGGTCGGCGCCGACGCCGACCGCCGGTACCTGTCGGCCGCGTTGGTGCTGATCGTTGCCTTCCTGTTGACCGAAGTCATTGTCGGGTTGATGGCCGGTTCATTGGCACTGATCTCGGACGCGGGTCATATGCTCACCGACGCCGCCTCGATGGTGCTGGCACTGATCGCCATCAGTCTCTCCGCAAAACCGGCCCGCGGCCGCTGGACCTACGGTTTCAAACGCGCAGAGATCCTCTCAGCCCAGGCGAACGGACTGACATTGCTATTGCTGGCCGCCTGGTTCATTTACGAAGCCATCCGACGATTGGTTCATCCGCCGCAGGTGGCAGGGCTGCTGGTCTTCGTCACGGCTGTCGTCGGCATCGCGGTGAACATCGCGGCCGCCTGGCTGATTTCCAGGGCCAACAGGAGCAGCCTCAATATCGAGGGCGCATACCAGCACATCGTCAACGATCTGTACGCGTTCCTCGCCACCGCGGTCGCCGGGCTGGTGGTCATGATGACCGGGTTCGCCCGCGCCGACGCCATCGCCGCACTGGTGGTCGCCGCACTGATGATCAAGGCCGGCTTTGGCCTGGTGCGCGAGTCGGGCCGGATCTTTCTCGAGGCGGCACCGGCCGGCCAGCACCCGGACGTCATCGGTCCGGCAATGGCGGAACTGCCTGGCGTCACCGAGGTGCACGACCTGCACATCTGGGACGTGACCTCCGGGATGCCGGCACTGTCCGCCCACGTCCTTGTCGAGCCGGCGGGCGACTGCCATGGGGTCCGGCGGCAGCTGGAAGTATTGCTGCGGAACAGCTATCACATCGACCACACCACCTTGCAGGTTGATCACGCAGGTACCGGCCCTGGCCGGCTCGAAGGAAGCCCAGCGGATCCGGACTGTGAAGATCCGCACGGTCCGCGCCATCACCCTGCCACCCGTCAGGCTGGCGCTACCGACCAGCCGTAGCGATCGCGGGCCGGCGTCATCGGACCGCGAGGACGACGAAGGAGGCGGCGCCGGCGATCAGGCAGTAGATTGCGAACGGGATGAGAGTCCTTGTCCTGAAGTATTTCTCCAGGAAACGGACGGCCAAGTACGCGCAGACGAACGAGGCGATGCTGCCTGCCAGGATCTGGCCGCCGATGCCGGCACCCAGCGGGCCGAACAGGTCGGGAACCTTCAGCACGCCGGCCGCCAGGATCACCGGGGTGGCCAACAGGAAAGAGAAGCGGGCCGCATCCCGGTGGGACAGGTTCTGGGTGAGACCGGCGACCATGGTCGCGCCGGATCGGCTGATACCCGGCAGCAGCGCAAGGATCTGCGCGCAGCCGATCAGCACGCCGCGGCGCATAGTCAACCCAGCCAATCTGCTGTCGGACCGGCGGTCTGCCTCGTCGTCGGCGATGCCGGCATCGAGATCGACGCTGCGCAGCATCGATGGTGGGGGCACCTCTGCATGCCGACCGGCAGCAGCCGGCTCCGATGCGAGCGACGCCCGACGGCGCAGCCGCTCACCAAGGAACAACACCAGCCCGTTGGCGAACAGGAACGCAGCCGCCGGCATCGGTCGACCCAGAATGGTGCGGAACGTGTGTTCCAGGAGCAGCCCGGCAATACCGACCGGAATGGTTGCCAGCACGATCAACCAGGCCAATCGTTCGGCGTCAGTGCTGATCCGCCGGTGTCGGATGGAGGTGACGAACCCGCCGATGATGCGCACCCAGTCCCGCCAGAAGAACAGCAACAAGGCCGCGGCCGTCGCCACATGCAGTCCGACTATGAAAGCCAGGTAGGGCGACTCGGGAGTGGAGACGTCGAGGTCCTTCGCCCAGCTGCCGCCGATGACCGCGGGCATGATCACCGAATGGCCAAGGCTGGACACCGGGAACAGCTCGGTAATCCCCTGCAGCGCACCGACAACGACAGCTTCCAGGTACGAGATCGTGCTCATCAGGTGGT
>JALYXB010000247.1 GCA_030947305.1 Actinomycetota bacterium
CCTACGATCAGGTCGACTACATCTCGCTGCACGCCTACTACGAGGAAGACAACGGCGACCTCGACAGCTTTTTGGCCTCCGCGGTGGACATGGATGCCTTCATCGACGAGGTAACGTCCACCTGCGACTATGCAAAAGCTCTGCAGCGCAGCGAGAAAACGATGCGGCTGTCGTTCGACGAGTGGAATGTCTGGTACCAGAAGGCCTACCACGCGCAGCCCGCCCGCGACTGGGAGTCGGCGCCGCACCTCATCGAGGACACCTTCTCGGTGGTCGACGCGGTAGTCGTAGGTAGCTATCTGATCAGCCTGTTGAACCACGCCGACCGGGTCGGGGTGGCCTGCCAGGCGCAGCTGGCGAACATCATCGCGCCGATCCGCACCGAGCCGGGCGGCCCGGCCTGGCGGCAGACAATCTTCTACCCATTCGCATTGATGGCCCAGCACGCACACGGCCGAGCACTGCAGGTTCCGCTGACGACGCCGTCGATCTCGACGGCCCGGTTCGGCGACGTTCCCGGTGTGCAGTGCGCCGCCACCCACGACGAGCGAACGGGCCGGCTGGCGCTGTTCCTGGTGAACCGCAACAGGTCCGAGGCGCAGGACCTGCAGGTCGACCTGCGGACGCTCGGCGACCTGACCGTGCTAGATCACCAGGTGCTTGCCGACGACGACATCCGTGCCACCAACTCGGCGGCCGCACCGGACCGGGTGACGCCGACGCTGGGCGGCGGCAAGGTGGTCGACGGCGCCCTGGTGCTGTCACTGCCGGCGGTGTCGTTCAGCGCCGTCGTTCTCGGCTCACCGGGGACTATCGGTTAACGTAGCCGCGTCCCACAACTTCATATGCATTCATCTGCACGAATGACTCTTTTCAGTCGCCCCGCACCATTCAACTCGCACAACGTAGTGCAAAGGAGCTCGTCATGACAGCGTTCGATCCCCGCACCAACCCGCTCAGTAAGCCGGCGCCCTCGACCATCTCCCGCCGCGGATTCTTCGCCGCCGGTGGAGCGGTCGGCGGTGCCCTGTTGCTCAGCGCCTGCGGTGGCACCAGCAAGCCACCCAGCGCGGCCGCCCCGCCGGCGGCGACCGGAGCCGCCGCTGGTGGCGCGACTTATTCCGGCCCGAAAGTCACGGTCAAGTTCTGGAACGGCTGGACAGGTGCGGACGGCGATGTGGCTAAGAAGATGATCGCCGCGTTCAACTCCGCCACCCCGAACATCCACGTGGACATGAACATTCAGCAGTGGGCCGACTTCTTCCAGAAGCTGCCGGCCGCCGTCACCAGCGGCAACGGCCCCGACATCGCGGTGATGCATATCGACGACATCCCGACCCAGGCCGCGCAGCAGGTGATCGTGCCGATCGGCGACGTTGCCAGCGCGCTCAGCCTCAAGGAATCCGACTTTGCCCCCGCCGTATGGACCGGTGGGATGTACAAAGGTCAGCGCTACGGCATCCCGATCGACGTGCACGATCTGGGGCTGTACTACAACCAAAGCCTGTTCGAGAAGGCCAAGATCGACAAGCCTCCGACCAACGAGAATGAGTACATGGCGGCCCTGGAGAAGCTGAAGTCGGTCGGCATCCAGGGCAGCTGGGTGAGTCCGTTCCAGTTCACCGGCGGGTTCCAATTCCAGTCGCTGCTCTGGCAGTTCGGCGGCGACCTGTACGACAAGGACGTGACGAAGGCCGCCTGGGCATCCGAGGCGGGGGTGAAGGCGCTCACCTGGATGACGGATCTGGTCAAGAAGGGTTACAGCCCAGCGAACGTCGCACAGGACGCCGACTACATCGCGCTGAAGAACGCCAAGAACGCGATGAACTGGCAGGGCATCTGGCAGGTCAACGAGGCCACCACCTTGAAGACCACCAAGATCGCCACCGCGCCGCTGCCGAAGATCGGCACCTCCGGCGGTGTCTGGGGCAACTCGCACCAGTTCGTGCTGCCGAAGGCGAAGGCCACCGACCAGAACGTCGCCGACGCCGCCCGCTACTTCGTCAACTGGTTCACCCGGCACGAGATCGACTGGGCCGCCAGCGCCAAGGTTCCGGCCAGCAATACATTGGCAGCCAGTGCCGGCTTCAAGAAGCTGACCCAGTTGGACGCATTCTCGGCCGAGGTGCCGGACGTGCACTTCCCGCCGGCGGTCGCCGGCGTCGGCGACGCCACTGCCAAGCTGTACGACGCCATTCAGTCCGCGGTGCTAGGCAAGTCGCAGCCAGAGCAGGCGCTCACCTCGTCGGCCGCTGCCGCCACCAAGATCCTGGGCGATAACGCGAAGAAGTACGGCTGAGTCGGTGACGGTCGAGCAGAAACAGCTGCCACAGCCGGTCAGGAATACGGGGCCGGCCAGGTCGGCGCGCGGCTTCACGCCGTACCTGTTCTTGGCGCCCTACCTGGTGCTGTTCGTCGGATTCGTTGCCATACCGGCGATCTACGGGATCTGGATCAGCCTGCACGATTACGACTACCTGTTGCCCAAGCAGCCGTGGGCGGGATTGTCCAATTACACCCACCTGTTCACCGCCGACTCACGGGATGGCGCCGACTTCTGGCAGAGCATGGCCGTCACCGGGATCTTCACGCTGCTCAGCGTGCCGTTCCTGGTGGTGGTGCCGCTGGGGATCGCGGTCCTGCTGAACCGGAAGTTTCCCGGCCGCACCTTCTTCCGCGCGGTGTTCTTCGCACCGTACGTGCTCGGCGTGGCCGTGGTCGGCGTGCTGTTCAGGTTCTTGCTGGACCCGAACATCGGCATGCTGAACTTCTATCTGGACAAGGTTGGCATCGGCCGGGCCATCCCGTGGACAACCCAGCTGCCATGGGCCTGGATTTCGTTGGTGGCAATGACGGTCTGGTGGACGCTGGGCTTCAACGCGATCATCTACTTGGCCGGTCTGCAGGACATCGCACCGGAGTTGTACGAAGCAGCCGATGTCGACGGCGCCAGCGCGTGGCGCAAGTTCATCTCCATCACGCTTCCTGGGCTGCGGCCGGTGATGTTGTTCGTGCTGACGTTGACGATCCTGGCCTCTGCCAACATGTTCGGTCAGTCATTCCTGCTGACGCAGGGCGCACCTGCCAACGAGACCCGCTCGGCGATCATGTTCATCGCCAACGTTGGGTTGTCCCAGTACCGGCAGGGCGCGGCCGCCGCGATGAGCTACATCCTGGCCGCCATCCTGATCGGAATCAGTTTGCTCAACTTCCGGCTGTTTCGGCAGAAGGACGCCTGATGACAACTACCGCCGATCGTCGTCCCACGGCCCCAGTCGGTCGCCCGCCGGCAAGCGACGGCCACTCCGGCCGGGTCGTCCGCCAGGTGCTGCTCTGGGTGATATTGGCGCTGCTCACCATCATCTTCATCGCCCCGCTGCTGTGGATGCTGTCCACGTCGCTCAAGACCAACGCGGACGCCACCAAGCTTCCGCTGTCCTGGTGGCCGCGGCCATTCGACACCAGCGCCTATCAGGTGCTGTTCCAGAGTAGCTCGCAGACACCGGTACTGCGCTGGTTTGCCAACAGCCTCGGCGCCGGGGTTCTGAACACGGCGCTGATCGTCGCGGTCGACGCACCGGCCGCGTATGCCCTGGCGCGACTGGACTTCCGTGGGAAGAAGCCGATCTTCGGCACGGTGATCGGTACCATCTTCGTGCCGGGATTCGTCTTCCTGGTGCCGAACTTCCTCATCGTTAGCCAGCTGGGCTGGCTCGACTCGTTGTGGGCCATCGTGGTTCCCAGCGCCGGCGGGGCTTTCGGGGTGTTCTTCCTGCGACAATTCTTCGTCACGTTGCCCCCCGAACTCGAGGAGTCGGCGGTGCTGGACGGGGCGAATCACTGGCAGATCTTCAGCCGGATCGTGCTGCCGAACGCTAGGCCGGCGCTGGCAACGCTTGCAGTGCTGTCGTTCCTGACCAACTGGAACGATTTCCTCTGGCCGGTCTATGTGCTGTTCAGCCCCAGCAAGCTGACGCTGCCAGCCGGGCTGTCCACCTTGCAGGGCGCTGCTACCACGAACTACCCGATCATCATGGCCGGTGCGGTGGTCGCCAGTGTGCCCGTCCTCATCCTGTTCGTGATGGCGCAGCGGCAGATCGTCGAAAGCGTTGCCAGGAGCGGGATCAAAGGGTGAATGCTCTTGCTGCCCGCCGCCTGCTGGGCGGCATGTTGGTTGCGCTGGTGGTTGCCGGCTGCTCGTCAACGCCGAGCGGCCCGTCCTCGACTGCTGGCGGCGGGGCAGCGGCCTCCTCGTCGGCCGGATCCGCTGCTGGATCGGCGGTCCCGTCGGCCGGCCCGGGTCAATTCACCAATCCGGTGTATGCCGACGACTTCCCCGACCCGGCGGTGTTGGCTGTCGGCGCCACCTTTCACGCCTACGGAACGCAGGGCGGCGGCGCGAACATCCAGACACTGACCTCCAAGGATCTGGTGCACTGGACCAAGGGCAGCGACGCATTGCCAACGGTGGGCAAGTGGGCCAGCGCCGGCAACACCTGGGCGCCGGAGGTACTGAAGGTCGGCGCCGGTTACCAGATGTTCTATGTGGCCAGGGACAACGCATCCGACAAGCAGTGCGTTGGTAGGGCCACGTCCAAGGACCCGGCCGGGCCGTTCACCGACACCTCGGCGAAGGCGTTCGTCTGCCAACCCGAGATAGGCGGCTCGATCGACCCGAACCCGGTGAAAGACGCCGACGGATCGCTGTACCTGTACTGGAAGAACGACGGAAACTGTTGCGGCGCCAAGGTACAGCTCTGGGGCCAGCGACTGACACCCGACGCCAGTGCCCTCACCGGTAAGCGGGTGGCGTTGATGTCCAACACCAAGCCGTGGCAGGGAAATTTGGTGGAGGCCCCGGAAATGCTGGGGCACCAGGGATCTCACATATTGCTGTATTCGGCGAGCAACTATGCCTCCACCGACTATGCCGTCGGCTACGCCAGCTGCGCGGGCCCTCTCGGTCCCTGCGTGGACAAGTCCGAGACCCCGCTGCTGGCGTCGAGCGACCAGGCCGCCGGGCCAGGACACTGCTTTCCGATCACCCTGGCCAACGGCAGTACCTGGCTGATCTATCACGCCTGGCAGCCGGACGCGATTGGGTCGACCTCACCCGGCCGCCAGTTGTGGCTGGATCCGCTGCGCTGGAAGGGGTCCGTGCCAATGGTGGCCGGCCCGACCGCCGCTCCGCAGACCGATCCAGTCATCTCCGGCTGACCCGCAGCATGTAGCGCCCCCCAGGTAGCGCACCCCGCAGTCCGGTCGACCCCCGCCGCAGTCCGGCTGACCCCCGCAGGTAGCGCAAAGCTGGCGTGACACGCCGCGCCGGCCCGGCGTGTCAGGCCAGCTT
>JALYXB010000251.1 GCA_030947305.1 Actinomycetota bacterium
GGCGTAGCTCGCGAGCTGCTTGCGCACCGCGGCCGACAACGTCGCGCCGCGGAAGACCACGAACAGCGGTCTGGCGGCAAACTGTTTGACGTAGGCAGCCGTGTACTTTCCGATCGAAGCGACATTCGAGGGCAGCTCGACGGAGATCTGCCCCTGATATGCCAGCAGCGGGCCACCGAACATCAGCGTTGGCTGTCCGCAGCACGGCCCGGTGGGATCCCAGAGAAATACCCCCTGCTGGACGCCACTGAGCGCAGCCATGTTGGCGGTGACATTGTAGGAGCCCGCCATCTCGTCATGCGACCGCAGCGGCACCGACTGGCTCAGGTACGTCCAGGTCAGGGCCACCACGGCCGCCGCCGACAATGACCGCCCCAGCCAGCTGAGCCACGTCGAGCGCAACGTCCACACCACCCCGAGCGCGACGGCCATGATGATGATCATCCCCGGAACCAGGGTGGGCACGAACCGGCGGCCCCACCACATCAGATACGGCGAATTTCTGGCGTGCCAGAGGTAGACCGGCAGCAGCAGCGCAACCGGCAGCACCAGCAGCCACTGAGTGGACCGCCACTGCCTCAACACCAGTGCTGCTATTCCGGCCAGCACCAGCAGCAACCCGGGCCAGGTGAAAAACCATGACAGCCAGTGCAGCGACTCTTCGTCGAACGAGCGGATGCGCCTGCCGTTGTAGTTGAGGTAGTCGGGGCCAAGTGCCGGCCGGAAAACCGCCCACACGAAAAACGCCGCCGAACCGAAGACCACCACCCTGGAGAGCCACCGACGGGTACGCACTCCGTCGATCCAGGCGTTTATCCGGCGGGTGACTCTCGGGATCAGCGGTCGCAGGGACAGTGCCATCAGGACGACCACGAACAAGGCCCCGAAGATCAGTTTGCCGGACGGCAGATTTCCATTGGTGTAGTTGGCAGCCCACACGTACCCCTGATAGACGCCGTAGATCGAAAACGGCAGCAGCCCGACCACGAACCAGCCGGCGCGTCTGTCCCACCGTCCCAGCACCCACAGCACAGCCAGGCACCCGACGATGATGCCGATCAGCAGGATGCCATCGGCGCGGGCGAGATATCCGACACCAGTGAAAGCGCCGCCAAGGAAGGCGGCCGAGGTGGTGCCGGTCTGAACGGCGATCAACACGCACAGTAGTGAGGCGAGGAACAGCAGTTCGGCGATGGTCTCCGAACTCGGATACTTCGCCTGCCAGACCTGCATCATCATCGTCGACAGCAGCACGCCGGAAAACGCCGCCACTACCGGGCCGCCGACCCGACGCGCCACCAGCACTGCCAGCAGGACGGCCACCACCCCCAGCACCGGCGTCAGGTTGCTCTCGGCTCCGAAACCGTGGACCAGGTAAGCGGTCCCGAGCAGGGCCGACCACAGGTGGTAGAACTGCGGCACGATCATGCCGGTGCTGTCACCGGAGTACCAGAGCCCTGGCCACAACGCACCGGGCCCGAATGACTGAACCGGAAGCCCCGGTATGCCGGCAACCCCAGGGTCGATGGTCAACGAGCCGGTGCGCGCGATCGCCGCACCGGTTTCCATGTAGACCCCTGGGTCACGGTCGCCGGTGCCGAAATGGAACCCCGGCAGGAACATGACGCAGGCCAGCACCGCTACCGCGATGATGACGCCCAGACCCACGGGATCAAGGACAACGTGCGGGATGCGCAGCCTGGCTACCACCAGTAGCAGGGCGATCCCGAGGACCACTACGCCGGCGACCAGGCTGGGCCAGCCGAAGATGCCGATCTGCGCGGCCGCCAGCCCGACCGTTCCGAGTACGGCCACGCCACCGGCAACGAGGATCAGCGCCAGCTCTCCAACGGTAACGACCCGTGCCTGTTCGGAGCTGGGAATCCCGAACCTCGAACGAAGCGAGACAGACGCCCGAGTGGAGCCGCCGTTGGGCCCCGAATCCAGCCCGCTGACGGGCGCGGTGACGGAATCGGAGACCCTTTGCGGCGGACTCGCGGCTTTAGACACCGCATGAGGATATCGGCACGCCGGTCGGCGCAGCGCCGCTGAGCGTGGTGCACCCGACTGTGGCGAGTCGGTATCCTCGTTGGGGCAGCCTTCGCGGGCCCGATCTTCGGGCCGAAGTCAGCGGGCCCCGCCATCGAGGGCAATATCAGGAAGCAGGTGCAGGGGCGAGTTGGCCAACAACGATCAGCGGGCGCAGGCACAGACACGACTCCGCTGGGAGCTCCTGTCGGGCATCATCCGCAAGGATCTTCGCGTCAAGTACCAAGGCAGTTTGCTTGGGTTCGTCTGGTCGCTTGCCAATCCCTTGCTGCTTCTCGTCGTGTACACCTTCGTCTTCGGCGTGGTCCTTAAAAATGGTGTTCCGCACTTCGGGTACTACCTGCTCGCTGGTCTACTGGTGTGGAACTTCTTCGCCGGCACCGTTGCGTCCGCGACGGGTGCAGTGGTCGGCAATGCCGGTCTAGTACAAAAAGTTCCGTTTCCACTGGCAGTGCTTCCGTTGGCATCCGTCGGTTTCGGAATGGTGCATTTGGTTCTGCAACTAGCCGTCATGTTCGTCGTGATGCTGGCGACCGGATACACGGTGATACTCGGGCCCTGGTTGTTGCTCATGATCCCTGCCCTTTTCGTGGCAATCCTACTTGCGACCGGCGTCTCGTTTTTGGTATCGGCCCTGAACGTGCGATATCGAGATACCCAGCACATTGTCGAAATTCTGCTGATGGCCGGTTTCTGGCTCAATCCGATCGTTTACGTGTTCGTGACGATCAGTCATGAGATCGGCGGTACGATCTGGGCACAGTTGTACTGGCTCAATCCGATGGCCGGTGTGACGGTCGCCATGCAAAAGGCGCTCTACGCGGCAGACATCACGATCACGGGGTCCGATCAGAAGGTCCTGGCGTCAACCGACTGGAGCTTCTACCTGGAGCGGCTCGGAATCGGGCTGGTCGTCTCGTTTGCACTCTTCTCCCTCGGGCTGACCACCTATCGCAAAATGTCTGCAGATTTCGCGGAGACTCTGTGACTGCGACACGTTCGGCGCACCAAGCATTGCCGACCGCAGAACCCATCATTGTCGCCGACGGAGTCCGCAAGGTATTCCGTACCCACGCTCAGCACGCGACCTCACTCAAGGAAAGGGTGCTGCGTCGCACCAGCAGGACCGGTCATGTGGACTTCGTCGCATTGGCTGATGTCACCGCGAGCATCGCGCCGGGAAGTACCGTCGGCCTGATCGGTCCGAATGGCGCTGGGAAATCGACGTTGCTGAAAGTGCTCGCCGGAATCCTACTTCCGACCACTGGAACCGTGAAGGTTCGTGGGCGGGTCGCTTCACTGCTCGAGCTCGGCGCCGGCTTCAACGGTGAACTGACAGGTAGGGAAAACGTCTACCTGAATGCCTCTCTGCTGGGGCTGTCCCGCAAAGAGACCGACACGGCAATGGATTCAATCGTCGACTTTTCCGAACTCTCCGAGTTCATCGATCAGCCGGTCAAACACTATTCTTCGGGAATGTACGTAAGGCTGGGCTTCGCGGTAGCCATTCACGTCGACCCCGACATCTTGTTGGTCGACGAGGTGCTCGCAGTCGGCGACGAGTCGTTCCAACGCAAGTGCATGGAGAAGATCCACGCCTTCCAGGAGGCGGGCAAAACGATCTTGTTCGTCTCTCACTCGCTCGGCCAGGTCGAGGAGCTGTGTACCCGGGCAATCGTGCTTGATCATGGGGTGATGGTCGACGACGCCGATCCGGCATCTGCCGTCGAGACTCTGCGCAAGATCATGGGCACCGACGAACCCCCTGCTCCCGTCGCCCACACGCCGGACGTGGGTTTCATCTTCGGTGAGGTGGTGGCATCGCTCGAGCGGGGTGGTCCAGCGGTTGCCGAGCTGGGCGATCATCAGGACATCTGGATTCGTTCCGAGTTCACCGTCGACGACTTTTGGGCCAACCGCATCGCGCAGGTTCACGTGGTGGCCATGGGCGCGTTCGACTACCCACTGTTTCGCGTAGTCGCCGAGCGAGCGGACCTCCCGACGACGGCGGGCAGCTGGCAGATCGACTTCCACCTTCCTGTTCTGCCGCAATTGTTCGGCCGCTTTCGACTCGGTGTCCAGGTGGTGGACGACGACGACCAACCGCTGGCGCATACTCGCTCGCGCATCGGTTACGCGCTGGACAACAAACAGGGGCCGGCGCTGCTGCCGGTCCGCTACTCGATCGAATCGGTCTCCGGGAAGTGAGAATGCCCATGAAAGGTCCGGCCCGGCAACTCAGCTGTCATCGACGCACCTCTGCGGGAAGAAGGTTGGTGATCAGCCGATGAGGGCCGCCGTCTACAACCTGTTCTGGGAATCACTGGGTGGCGGTGAACGCTACGCCGGGATGATCGCCTCGACGCTGGCCGCCGACGGCCACCAGGTCGATCTGATCGGTCCCCGCGAGGTGGATATGGACAGGATGGCACGCCATCTGTCCCTGGACCTGACCGGCATCAACCTGCGGGTGATCAAGGATGACGACGAGTCGAAGGTCGCCGAGGCCAGCGCGGACTACGACCTGTTCGTCAACTCCACCTACATGTCACGGCTGCGACCCCGGGCCGCACGGTCGGCCTATGTCTGCTTCTTCCCTACGCCTGCCGATCATGAACTCAATGATCGGGAACGAATGCTCGCTCGACATGTCGGAAGACGGATCCGCCCGGCCGCCCAGATTCGGGGCTTCGGCTACGGCACCGGTTGGTACCCACCGGAGGGCGGCATTAGGCACCAGTGGGGCTGGTCGAACGGGCACGGCGTGCTCGAACTGCCACACGGCGGCGAGGAAACATTCAACCTGCGGCTCGGGCGTCCTGGAATCACCGAGCAGGTGCTGGTGAGAATCGAGGACCAGGATGGACGCCACGTCAGCCGGGTGCGGGTGAGTACTGACTTCACCGACCTGACGGTCACCGTGCCGGCCTCCCGTAGCAAGCGCACGTTGCACCTTCTGTCGGAGACCGTGCAACCACCGAATGATGATAGGCAGCTGGGCGTCGCCCTCAGCCGGGATAGCCTGCTGTCCAAACTCACGCCGCCTCGATTGCTGGCGCGTCAATTTCCTTGGTTGTTGATAGCACACACCGAAGATCTGTCATACCTCAAGGACTATGACTCGATTATCACTATCTCGAACTACACACAAACTTGGGTACAACGATTGTGGCACGTCGACTCCGACCTACTGTTCCCACCGATCGACGTGGACAAGATGGAGCCCGCCGCCGAGCGGGACAAGACGATCATCACCATCGGGCGGTTCTTCGACCCGTCGCGCGGGCATTCGAAGCGCCAACTCGAGATGGTCGACATGTTCCGGAAATTGATGAAGCAGGATGGGCTGCAAGGCTGGACCTTACACATGATCGGTGGCTGCGAGCTATTGAATCGCCCGTACTTCGAAAAGGTGATGGCAGCTGCGGAGGGCCTACAGATCGAGTTACATCCGAATGCGCAGCGCCATCTATTGAATCGATTGATCAATAACGCATCCATCTTCTGGTCCGCGACCGGAATGAACGAAGACACCGAGCGTCGCCCTTGGCGCAACGAGCACTTCGGAATGACCACCGCGGAAGCGATGGCCGCCGGCTGCGTCCCGGTGGTCATCGATCGGGCCGGCCAGCGTGAGATCGTCAGGGACGGCATCGACGGATACCGGTGGGAGACCGTCGACCAGGCGGTGGCGATGACTGCCCAGGTGGCTAAGGATCCAACCCTGCGGCAGCGATTCGCCTCGTCGTCCATGGCCCACGCCCGCGACTTCTCGGATCAGGCGTTCGCGGACCAGTGGCGTGAAATCTGCGCCTCACGGAGTCTGTATGACGCCGACGAACTGAAGCGGACGTCAGGTAGTCGCGGCTAAACACAGCTCGGGTGAGCCAGGATATCGGCAGCCTCAGGAAGGCTTGATCCCTTCCCAGACGACAAACATGAAGTCCGGTTCAAATCCGTACCGGCGGGCTTCCCGAACGTTCGCGATCGGCGTGAGGCATGATGCGTCAGCGTGGCCCAGCAGATCGATCTCATCAATATCGCTGCCGCCATAGCCTGAGTCGATACGCCCGGTTTTGACCCTGTCGACCAATTCCTGGGTCACCAAGGCCCTCGTGACGAATCCTGCCGCTTCGAATTTCTCTCGAAGATCCCAGCCGAAGCGCCAAAAGACCAGGGTGTTGTCGCCATGGTATTCCGGCTCGGTCGGCTTACCTGTTCGGCCTTGTGGCATCGGGATTTCCAGGAGCACCGAACCCCCCGGCTTGAGTACCCGGAACATCTCGGACAACGACCGCTCGGTATCCGGCACGTGCTCAAGGACGTGCGGTGTCAAGATGATGTCCAGGGAATCGGACGGCAGGTCCATGTCCTGCACGTCAAGATGGACCGATGCCTTGTGTGCTCCCTCGTCGTAGTCGGAGGAGACGTAGTCGACACGATGCTGCATATAGGTCCGATATTCCTCGCCCAACCGCGGGCTCGTCTCGAGCACCTTGGCATGACGGTCGTAGGGCACCGTCTTGATCCAGCACCAATACAGAAAGCGATCGCGAGCGACGCTGCCGCACTCCGGACAAAGAGCACCCTCGCTGTGCCGGCCGCTAGCAAACTGCGCACCGTGCCAACCGCAAATGTTGCACAATCTAGCCCACGACTCTGGCTGACGGGGCCAGGGCGCAAGCCGGGGGTCTCTGGCCTGCGCCCATCGAGTGAGCCATTTGCGGGTGGTGGTGCGAGCTGCCCCATATGTCGTCATCCAGCGATTTGTCACATTATTCCTCGAGGTAGCGCCGTACGGACGAACGAAGCCTAGCCTCGCGCCTGTACTGGGGCGGATTCGTGGGTCGAGTTGATCATGAGGCATGGTAGCTGAGCTGCAGAGATCGATCGACTAGACGAGTCATCGACCGGCTGGCCGGGCGCCGAATTCCGCATGCCCTGGTCGCCGCGGCTCGCATGGACGGCACACCCGATTCCGGCCGTGCGCCATGGCGGCCGCCGACGCTGCAATTCGACACCGCGCACTGCTCGACTGTACAATGCAATCTCGCTATAATTTAATCATTGTTCTACCACATCGGAGGCGGCATGAGACCGCTATTGGTCACGGTACTTGTCGCCGGGGCACTTCTCGCCCCAACCGCTGCAGTCGGGGCCACCGCTGATCTCGCAGCTTCCTGCGGATCAAACACGACCATCAACATGGAACTTCATGCTTACGGTGGACAGTTCCACAAGTGGGCTGCGAACTCCTATGTCGGCATCAATCTGCTGAACGCGAACCATCAAAGGGTAGAGGCCAGCGGCGCCGTCATCACCGACCCAGCCAGGGGCTATTCTGTCCAACGCCCATACATCAATTCTCAGTTCGACTCACCCGGAGCACGATCGGCTGGCGTCACTACACTCGCGCCGATCTGCGCAAGCTCTGCCACTCGGCTAGTGTACTTCGAGCTCTACCCGAGAAAAAAGAATGGGTACTTCACGACCCACCAGTATCTCGGGTCTGCCATCGTTCGCGCTGCGATTACCCCGGGACACGCTTATACCTTCAACCTCCGCCTACCAACGCGAAGTGAGCACGGCGGGAATACCGGACAACTTGTCGGCGAGCTCAGCTACCACGGTAAGTCCATCCCAGCAGCAAACCTGTCGCTCATGGTGTGGCCTGAGGCGTCCGGGACAGCGTGCGGTGTCCACGGATGGAGCGCGGGGGCCGACATCACGACATCGGTGCCCACCGGGCATACCCTCTATCGTTTCGATGCGATCGCCGGGGGACAATGCTACGCCCCGTCCCAGCGCTACATGATGTGGTTCACCTGCACCAGTGTATGTGGGGCGGCCGGCGTAAAGGTCATCCGCCGGAACGTACCGGTCATCTCCGGCAGAGATACGCGCATGGACATTACGGCCTGGCCGAGCTGACCCATTGCCGAAATATTCGGGAATCGCTCTGCCGAGAACTGCCAGGGTCGACCAGGCAGCACTCTGAGCAACGGCAGTCGGCTGGGCGGAGTAAGTGGCGCATCCGAGCGCCCCTCGACCCTTGACTCCGAGGCTGGACCAGGCAATCCGGAAGCGCGCGCCGTCCCACAGAGCGCACCGTCCCACTGAGCGCGCCGTACCACAGAGCGCACCGTCCCACAGAGCGCACCGTCCCACGCCGGCTGTGGGGGTCAACAGTCTGTCGCTGCCTGACCAGCGGACGACCCGGTGCTGCTCGTCGCGCCCGGCACCCGCTACCGGCGGCGAAAACCCCCGCCGCGTGTCAACCTGGAACCGCTCAGCCGCGTATACCAAGGAGATGCGCGCATAGGAGCGGAGGTGAGCATGGATCCGATTGCGGAAGGGCGCTTCAAGGATTTTGTGGCGGCCAATTCCGCCCGGATGATCCGGATCGCGTTCTTAATAGCCGGCAACCAGTCGGCCGCCGAGGATCTGCTGCAGGACACTCTCGTCCGACTCTACAAAGTGTGGCCAAGCCTGCGGGGCGATGAGCCGCCGCTGAACTACGTCCGGCGCATCATCTACACCACGCACGTTTCGGCCTGGCGACGCATCTCCAGAGAGGTGCTCAGTGCCGCTCCGCCCGACCGAGCCGACCCAGACGATCGCTACGCATTGTTGGCTACCCGCGACGAACTGTGGCGTGAGGTCCAACAACTGCCGAGCATGCAACGGGCGGTGGTGCTGCTGCGCTACTACGAGGACTTGGACACCGCGACCATCGCACGCACGCTGGACATTTCGACCGGTTCGGTGAAGACACACGCCTCGCGGGCATTGCAGAAGCTCAGGGAGAAGTCGGACAGCGCAGTCCGACGCGAGGCGAAGGAGCTGCAGGGGTGAAGAGCGATTTCGAGGCCAGTTTGCGGGAATGCCTGCGCGACCGCGCGGGCCAGGTGGCCGACGTCAATGTGACGTGGGGAACGGTGCCGACGCCGCTCGGGCTGGAGGACGAAGTGCGGATGTCGGTCCACTCCCGCGCGCGTCACGCCGTCGACGTCCGCATCGTCCCCGTTGCCCTACCCAGGCCCCCGAGGCGCCGAGCGCTGCTCGTTGCAGCGAGCGTGCTGCTGATCGGTGTGATCTCCACAGCAGCAGCCGTGCTGCCGCGCGCGTTGCATCGAGCCGCAACCACCGACACCGCTCCGGCGCCATGGGTCGTCAGCCGGTTCGTCATCTCGGAGAACACACCGCCGGCGATGATGAGCGAGGTCACTGCGCCGGCGGGAACCCCGGTCCTGCTGTTCATCGAGATCCAACCGGTCCAGTCCAACGTGAAGACCTACCTGCAGCAGCTGGAGGGCACGAGCTGGCAATCGGTCGGGCCCCACAATGTCGACGCGAATGGCGTCGAATTCTTGAAACTGAGCACCCCCGCAGCCGGGCGACAGTCGTCCTACCGGGTGCTCGTGGTCGGCGTGAACAACAGGTCGGACGCAGTGTCCGCGCCGGTCACCATCACCGGACGGTGAACCGATGGTGCGCCGGCAAAAGTGGGAGCGTGCGGTCGGAAAGCGGCGGCAACAGGTGCGAGAACGAAAGAGGGACGACTCATGAAGATCACCCACACCCGCTCGGACGACGCACCAGCTGGCCGGCCCGCCCGCCCTCCGCGGAAGCGGCCGCGGCAGGTAGCTGCTGCCCTGGTCGCCGTCGCGGTGGCGCTGATCAGCCCCGCGGCGTCCTGGGCAGATAGTGCGGCCAACAGTGGCGAACCGACCACCGTGGTCAATGCGACCGAAACCTCCAGCACCGCAACCACCAGCACCGCAACCAGTACCTCAACCGCCAGCACCGCAACCGCCAGCACCGCAACCTCCAGCACCGCAATCGAAACCTCCGGCACCGCAACCTCCAGTAGTGCGGACGTCATCACCGAAACCGGCACCGTCACCAGCACGTCATCCCCTTCCAGCACCCCCTCCACCGTCACCAGCGCCTCCGAGAGTCCGGCCTCCGGGGATACCGCCCGTGGCCCGACCCCCGTGAGCAGCGACACGGCCGGGACCAGTGTTGGGAGTTCAGAGGGCAGCATGGACTCGACCGTGGCCACCACGGCGCCGTCGGAGAGCATCATCAGCAAGTCCCCCGAGAGCACGGCCACCAGCGACAGCGTTGGCCCGAACAGCTCCGGCAGCTCCGGTTCGACCGATAGCACCGTCAGGTCGTCCGAATCGCCGTCGACCGACACCAGCAATAACTCATCGGTCCCGAGTACCACCAGCCACACAGCGCTGACTGGCAGCTCCGTCGGGCACGCCGCGGCGCTCGCGGCGCCATCCACCGGGACCACCGTCAACTACAACTCCTGCGTCGGTAACGCCAGGTCCTTTACCGTGCGGGCGTCCGGCGAACAGCGGCTCAGTGTCAGCTCCACCGTTGACGGGGGCGCGGCCCAGTCGTGGAATTACTCGCCGGTGACGTTGACGGCGGCGACTGGCCAGACCGTGGTCTTCCGCGACGGCTTCGGGACCGTTGTCGGCACCTTCCAGATGCCCGCGTGCGGTGTCGACTACGCCGCCGATGTCGCCGAAAACGGCAGCTACGTCTTTGACCGGGTCCCCAATGCCAGCGCTGCCGCACCGGCTCCCGGTCACGGCACGGTGATCGCCCAGGGGGACGGCACACTTCGGTACACACCGACCACCGGCTACACCGGTCCCGACTCATTCGGCTACAGCTCGCCGCAAAGGGGCGGCACCGTCGCGATCACCGTGGTGCCCATCAACGGCGTGGAAACGTTTACCTGGAGCGATTGCCATACTGCGACCATCACCAATCGCACGTCGCTCGTCCACAGCTACACCTGGAACAACGGCTCGCTGTCAACGGTGGTGGCCAGACTGGCCCCGGGCCAGTCGGTAGCCGTCGTGCTCGACGGGGGGGCGGGTGATGACAACAATCTCACCAGCGATTCCGGCACAGAGTTGGCGAACTGGGTTCCGGACACCGACGAGTGCGACACCTTCACGGCCGACACCCTCACCACCAGTCGTGACCATTCGCTCACTCTGGACACATTTCTCGGCGCGTTCATCGGCCTGGATCCGGGGCACGGCACCGCCACCGGCGAACCCACCTCCAACGCCGTCACCTATACGCCAGACCACTGTTACGTCGGGGACGACTACTTCGTGTACTTCGAGTGGAAGATCAACGTCACCCACTACGTGACGGTGCACGTAGTTGGATCGCCCTGTGCCACAACGAGTACGGGCCACGAAACCACCCCGGCCAGCTCTACCGGCTCGGGGACCACCACGCCGACTGCCATCGGCTCGGGAACCACCGCGGCCGGCTCCAGCAGGTCCGGGATCACCACCGACAGCTCGGCGCCGCCCAGCGACTCCACCGCATCGCCAGCAACCACCAGCCAGGCCGCGAGCAGCTCGGCAGACCTCGTCCCGCCTCCGCGCCCGCCGGCCTCGAGTGCCGGGCTGGCGTTCACCGGTGTCAACATCGGACCGCTACTCACCGCAGGTGCTCTGCTGGTGCTGACCGGTCTGGTGCTGCTGCGAGTCGGACGCCGCCGTAGCGGACCGTTCACCAGCGGAAAAGGGGCACACCTCACGGGTGGGTCGAAATGATCAACTGCCACACCATGCTGGCCGCTCGCTGCCAGGAATACTGCGCCGCTCGGACGCTACCGGCCCTGCGGTAGTGCTCACTTTTACTCTCGTCCCCGACACTCACAATTGCCCGAGCTAGGGCACCTGCATCGTCAACCGGCACGACCATCCCTGCGGTGCCGACCAGTTCGGTGAGTGCCGGGACATCGCTGACAATCACCGGAACCCCCAGACTCATGGCCTCCAGCACCGGCAGCCCGAAACCTTCCGAACGGCTCGGCGCGACCAAAGCCTGCGCACCGGCCATCACCGCGGTCAGGTCGGCGTCGTTGAGACTGCCCAGCCGACGCACCCGCTGCGCCGACAGCCCGGCGGCGGTGACCATCGCCTGCACGTCAACGCCACCCCAACCGGGCGGCCCGGCGACCGCAAGTAGCGGCGCAGTGCCGTCGGTAACCAGGGCCAACGCGGCGACCAGCAGGTCCAATCCCTTGCGGGGTTCCACGGTGCCGACGAACAACAGGTAGGGCTGGGCCAGTCCGAGCCGCCGCACCCGGGCAGCGGCGTCCGAGGGCACTGAGAAGGCTGCACCGACGCCCCAGCCGACCGGGATCACCTGGACGCCGATCTTCAGCTGCGCAGCCAGCGCCTCGGCGACGGCACGGGACGGGACGACGATTGCGTCGACCCCCTCTGCGGCGCGGCCGATCATCCGTCGGTGCCAGTGCACGCCGCGTGGGGTCAACGTCTCCGGGTGGGTGTATGGCACCGCGTCATGAACGATCACGATCCGCTGTTGCTTTCGCCGGAGGTGTTGCAGCACAGCGGGAATGGCCGGCGGGAACAGCGGCGTAGGCGCCAGCACCGCAGTACCGCGCAGCAGCGGCGGTAGGCCTCGCTCCCACAGCGCGGTCAGCACCCGCCGGCCGATCGGTAGGCGGCTGGGTCGGATCGGTCCGAGCGGACCGACGACGACGGCGGCGTCCAGCGACCGGTGCCAGGCGCAGACGGTCCGCACTCGCCACCCGGCGGGTGCACCCTGAGCAAGCGCGGCCGTCAGCTCGGCCGTCACCCGACCGGTGCCACCGGGAACCGGTGCGAGCAACTGTTCCACCACCACGGTCAGGGTCGGCACGGCGGAGCTCCTCCCGAGTGGCGGGGTAACGACTTGGTGGCGGGACAGACCGGCTCTGCAGGCTGCTGCCGGTACGGTAGCGCTGTGCCGCAGCGCCAGCCCATTGCACGGCTCACCATCGACGCGACACCCCTGCTGGGGCAGCGCACCGGCATCGGGACGTTCGTGCAGCACCTGGTCGCCGGCCTGGCCGGCCGCACAGACGTCAACACTTCCGCGACCGCGTTCACCCTCCGCGGTCATCACCAACTGGCCGCCGCGTTGCCGGCCGGGGTGGCGGCCCGCGGCTGGCCGGTCCCCGCGCGCGCGCTCCGGGTGGCCTGGCGGCGGCTGTCATTCCCCTGGCTGGAGCTGATCGCCGGGCAGGCGGATGTCTTCCACGCCACCAACTATGTGCTCCCACCGCTGCGTCACGCCCGCGGTGTGCTGTCCGTACACGACCTTTCGTACCTGCACCTGCCGCACACAGTGCACGCCGCCTCGATGTCCTACCGGGAGCTGGTGCCGATGGGCCTGCGGCGGGCCGCCGTCGCCTGTGCGCTGACCGCTTGGACCGCGGACGAGATCGCCGACACCTACGCGTTTCCCCGGGAACGGATCGTGGTGACGCCGCTGGGCGTCGACGACCGTTGGTTCGCGCCCGCGGCGGTCGGACCGGTGCTGCGTGCCGACCTGGCCCTGCCGCCGCAGTATCTGGTCTTCGTCGGCACCAGGGAGCCCCGCAAGGGATTGCCCCTGCTGATCCGAGCGCACGCAGCGCTCGGCGACGATGCGCCGCCACTGTTGCTGGTCGGCGCCTCGGGCTGGGGCGATCAGGCCACCTTCGGCGCCGGCGTCATCACCTTGCCGTACCTCGACGCGGCACATCTGCCGTCGATCGTCGCCGGCGCTGCCGCCCTGGTGATGCCCTCGCTCTACGAGGGTTTCGGCATCCCGGTGCTGGAGGGAATGGCCGCCGGGATTCCGGTGGTCATCAGCGATACCCCGGCGATGCTCGAGGTGGCGGGTGGGCACGCCAGTACCTTCCCCGTCGGCGAAGCCGAGGCATTGGCCGAGGTGCTGCGCCGGGTCTTGGCCGGCGAGCATCCCGATCTCGCCGCCGGCACGGTGCATGCCCGCAGTTGGACCTGGGATCGCTGTGTCGACGCCTGCGTCAGCGCCTACCGGGCCGCCCTGGCCTGACCTGGCAGGACTTGGCCTGGCCTGGCCTGGCCTGGCCTGGTCTGGCCTGACTGACCTGGCGTTAGCTCGGCAGATAGAACCAGGTCGACGGCAGTCCGAGCTTCGAGGCGATGTTTTCGGCGGGGATCAACCCTGTCGTCCCCTTCCTCCTACCGCTGGGCGTGGGCGGACGGCCGGCGACGATCAGCCGCCGCTGAAGTCGGCGGCGGGTGGGTCGAGCCGGAACCCACACACGGGGCGAGACAGTCACGGTAGGTAGGCCTCTCGTTGTGCGCTGAACGCCGCATGAAGTGCCTCGCGCCACGGCCGCAGCGGCGCCAGGCCAGCGGCCAGCCAAGCGTCCTGGCTCAACACCGAGTACGCCGGTCGCGGCGCCACACTGGGGTAGGCATCCGAACTGATCGGGGTCACCCGGTCCGGGTCGGCGCCGAGCTCTTCGAAGATCGCTCTGGCGAATCCGTACCAGGATGTCTCGCCCGACCCGGCAGCATGCAGCAGGCCACCAGGGTGGTCCGCTGCGGCGAGCGCCAGCAACCCCGCGGCCAGATCCCCGCTCCAGGTCGGCGAGCCCCGCTGATCGTTCACGACCGTAATGCTGGGTCGGCTCGCCTCCAGCTTGGCGATCGTCTTGACGAAGTTGCCGGTGCCCCCGGTAGCGCCGTAGACCCATGCAGTCCGCACCACGTGTGCGGCAGGATGCGCAGCGAGCACCGCCAGCTCTCCGGCCAGCTTGGACTGGCCGTAGACGCTCTTCGGACCCGTGGGGTCGTCGACCCCGTACGGCCGCTTCGCATCGCCAGGGAAGACGTAGTCGGTGGACACGTGGATCAGGCCGGCGCCGTGCCGAGCAGCAGCCGCCGCCACGTTGCTCGGGCCTGTCCCGTTCACCAGGAACGCCCGGTCGCTATCCGTCTCAGCCCTATCCACGGCGGTGTAAGCAGCGGCGTTGATCACCACCGGGCGGCTCCCGGACTCGGCCAGTGCCCCGACCCGTTTCTCAACGGCGTCGGCGTCGGTGATGTCCAGATCGCCGGACCCGACCCCGGTGGCATCGATGCCCGCCACCGCTGCGGCAGCCAGCAGATCGGTGCCCAGCTGCCCCCTGGCGCCGGTGATCAGAAGAGTCGTCATCCCTCGGATTCTTCCGCAGATGAGGTGGCCGGGGTGCGGCGGGTCTGATTCATCCACCGGCCCGCGTGGATACCCTGGGAGCACGGGTGACGTTCCTCATGGCAACGATGGCCGGGGCCGGGCGTCTGTACAAACGAAGAAGCGACGATTTCGTCCCGGCGCACGGCACGCGAGACCGAAAGGCCAGACACTCATGAGCACTCCCCCCGGTGACGATCCGTACCGAGGGCCGCGCCGGTACGGACCGAGTTCCAGCGGGCGTCCGGCCCCCGACCGGGCACTGAATCCTGATCAGCTGCCCCGTCGGCCGGCCGAACAGGCCAGCCGGCCGGTGTCCGGTGACGACCGCCGGTCAGCCCAAGATGCGTCCCGTGGCTCCTCGACAGCCCGCGCATGGTCAGCGCTCGATCGGCCGGCCACCAGAATGATGCCGGCCGGCGCTGCCAGCCAGCAGCAACGCCCAGATGCCCGCGGTCCTGTCCGTCCGCCCGCTCCCCCTGTCCCGCCTCCGGCCGGCCTCGGCTCCGGCGGCCCCGGCTCCGGCGGACCAGCCCGCGAGCCATCCCATCGCACTGCGGGCGGCGTGCTTGCCGGCCGGATCGTCACCGCCTTCATCGCCGTCGTGGTGCTGGTGGTCTGCGGGGTGGCGTTTTTCGTCAACCCACACGGCAATTCGAATGCGGCCGCCGAAGCGCTGCAAGCCGCGCCGGCTACTCCGGGTAAGGGGATGAACCTGCTGCTGATTGGTTCGGACTCCCGCAGCGACGCCCAGGGCAATCCGCTGACGGCGGCCGAACTCAAAGAAGTGGCCACCGAAGCCTCGGGCGGCACCAATACCGACACCATCATGGTGCTGCACGTTCCGGCCGGCGGTGGCAAGGCGACAGCGGTGTCCATTCCTCGGGACACTTGGATAGACCAGAGCATCGTCACCGGGCTGCCTGGTCCGTACGGCACCGGAGCGACCGGCGACTACAAACCGAACAAGGTCAACTCCTTCTACGGCACCGCCAAGTCCTACGAGCAACAGGTGTTGGCGCGCAAGGGCGTCAACGGTGCGCAGCGCGAATTTCAGTCCAGTGAGGCAGGACGCAAGATGCTGATCCAGGTGATCAGCAAGTTCACCGGCCTGCACATCGATCACTATGCCGAGGTCAACCTCATCGCCTTCTACCAAATCTCCAACGCCGTCGGCGGCGTTCCGGTCTGCCTGAAGTCCGCAGTGAAGGATTCCTACTCGGGCGCCGATTTCAAGGCCGGCTACCAACAGGTCCAGGGCACGGCGGCGCTGTCCTTCGTGCGACAACGACATGGACTTCCCGGCGGTGACCTCGACCGGGTGCGCCGCCAGCAGGCGTTCTTGGCCGGTGCCATCAAGAAGGTTGAGTCAAGCCCGACCACCGTTCCCGCCCTGGTCACCGCCGCCAGTAAATCGCTGGTGATGGACACCAAACTCGATCTGATGTCACTGGCTCAGCAGATGGAGAAGCTGTCCTCCGGCAACGTCAGCTTCACCACCATCCCGACCCACGGCACTGCGCGGGGCATCGGCACCGATGCGCTGGCCGACGACCCGGCCGAGGTGCGGGCGTTCTTCGCCAGGCTCGACGGCCCGGCAGGGACCACCTCCGCCAGGAAGTCCACCGCCCCGTCGACCAGCCCAGCGACGCCGAAGATGACGGTGCAGGTGGAGAGCGGTGCGATGCAAGCCGGTCTGGGCAAGTCGGTGGCCGCGACGCTGACCACGGCCGGGTTCACCGTGACTGCCCCGACAGATCTGCCGGGCAAGAGTGAGTCCAATCAGGTTGTCACCACCCAGATCCATTACGCCGCGAGCGCTCTGACGGCCGCCACCCGGGTGCAGAAGGCGCTCGGCTACGGAGTGTTGAAGCCGGATTCCGGGGTTGCCGCCGGGCACGTGTTGGTGATTGCCGGTAAGGACGCTGTCGGCCAGCGCCTGCGCGCTCCGATGCCCGCCCTCGTGCTCGCGCCGACAACGACGGCGGCACCGAACAGCATCAACGGGGTTCAGTGCATCAATTGACCGTCACCGGCGCGCTGCTGGGCCCATTGCTGGCCGCCGATCCGCACACGCCACGGCTGGTGACCTATACCGGGCAGGCACGCACGGAGCTATCCACCGCCTCACTGGCGAACTGGTCGGCGAAGGTGGCCGGGCTGTTGGTCGACGAGCTGGGACTGACGGCCGGGGACCGGGTGGCCGTCCGGCTGGGGGCCGGCTGGCAGACGGCGCCGATCCTGCTCGGATGCTGGTGGGCGGGAGCGACGGTGACCGATACCGACAGCACCGACGCTGTCGCTGCGTTCGTCGCTGATCCCGGCGATGCCAGTGCCGACGAGGTGTTCGTGGTGTCTGGGCATCCACTGGGCGCTCCGGCCACCACGGTCCTTACCCACCAGCGGGATTTCACCACTGCGGTGTTGGGCCAGGCCGACCGGTTCAGCGAGCGTGCGGCCATCGAAGGCGGTGCAGCAGCGTTGATCGTCGGGTCGACAACGCTGTCGGTGGACGCGGTCATCGCCCTGGCAAGGGCGTCGGCCGAGACGTTCGGCAACGGCGCCAGGGTGCTGTCCGCTGCGCCATGGACGATGCCGGATCCCTTGCTGCCATTGCTGTTGGGCACGCTGGCGGCTGACGGGTCGTTGGTGCAGTTGATCGGCGATGACACACCGGCCGCCGAACATGTTGCGACAACAGAGAAGTGCACCGTCCGCTGGGGCTGACGATCTTCCGCCCTCAACCGGGCAGCTGTAGCTCCAGGCCGAGCCAGCGGGCCAGCTCAGTGATCTCGCGATCGACAGCGACGGTCATGGTCTTACTGAAGGTCACATCCCGGTAGATCGCGTCGACCCGGAACACCCCGGACTTGCGATCGGCGGTGGCATCGAGCTTGCCGACCAACTTCTCGCCGTACAGGATCGGCAGCGCGAAGTAGCCGAACCGCCGCTTCGCGGCCGGCTTGTACATCCCCAGCTGATAGTCGAAGTCGAACAGATCGACCATTCTGGCCCTGTCGAACACCAGCCGGTCCAACGGCGACAGCAGGGCCGTCCGCCCGGCGAAGGATTGGCCGAGTTGAGCCGGATCGACCCGCCAGGTCCCCTTGACGCCGTCGATGACGGCCGGCTCGCCGACACCACCGACATCCGCCGGTTCGACCGGGCACTCCAGACTCCGCGACCTGGCGATGCCAAGGGCCGCCAGCCGCCGCTCGTTGCGGATGCGTAGGGCATCGTCGGCTGGGACCACCGGATCGTCCGGGTAGACCTGGAACGCCAAGTCCCACAACCGGTCCCGGCCCCGCCGGCCGGCCACCGCGACCTCGCCGCGGCGCGCCATGATTTCCAACAGCTGCAGCACGTTCCGGTTGTTGTTCCACCCGCTGGAGATCCATGGAACCGCGCAGGTGTCCGGGAGCTCGCGCGATGTCAGCGGGCCGGAGACCTCAAGACGCTCGAGAATGTCGATCCGGCATTCGTCGTTGGCCTCCACCCATTCACGGTTGGCTTCCTGCCAGTCGCGCAGTTCGCCGCGGCCCGGCCAGTCGGCCATCTCCGCGCGATAGAGCACCATGTCGTCCCGCGGCCGGATCATCCCCTGCAGCTCGACCAGCGTGCCGTTGTCGAGCAGCCGTTGCAAGTCTCGGGGTGAGTAGGACGAGCCGAGCCGACTCCACAGGATCAGGTCGGCGTTCGGGGCGACCGCAGCGGTCTGGTCGTACTGCAACAGGGTCAGTTGCCGCACCACCCCGAGCAGCTCGGTGGGCCGGGGGGCGGCCAACAATTGTGCGCGCACCGCGATGCGGCGGGCATCTGAAGCTGAGAGTTGGTGAACCGCCGCGTGCGTGCTTGCCATGGCGTCGCCTATCGCAGCAGACTGCGGGCCATCACCAGTCGCTGGATCTGGTTGGTACCTTCATAGATCTGGGTGATCTTGGCGTCCCGCATCATCCGCTCGACCGGGAAGTCCCGGGTATACCCTGATCCGCCCAACAGCTGTACCGCGTCAGTGGTCACCCTCATTGCTACATCGGACGCCAGACACTTGGCAGCCGAGGACAGGAAGCCCTTGTTGGCGTCACCGCGCTCGGTGGCCGCTGCCGCCTGATAGACAAGGGTGCGGGCGGCCTCGATCTCCATCGCCATGTCGGCGATCATGAACTGCAGCGCCTGGAACTCGGCAATGAGCTTGCCGAACTGCTTGCGCTGCTTGATATATCCGATTGCCACCTCGAGCGCACCCTGGGCAATGCCGACCGCCTGAGCGCCGATCGTCGGCCTGGTGTGGTCAAGGGTGGCCAGCGCCGTCTTGAACCCCGTCCCCGGCTCACCGATGATGCGGTCGCCGGGCACCCGGCAATTCTCGAAGTGGATCTCCCTGGTCGGCGAGCCCTTGATGCCGAGCTTGCGCTCCTTGCTGCCCACCGAGAATCCCTCGTCGTCGGCGTGCACTACGAACGCAGAGATGCCGTTTGCCTTGTTGGAGGTAGTCGCGGCGTCCGGATCGGTCACCGCCATCACCGTGTACCAGCTCGATTCGCCGGCGTTGGTGATCCAGCACTTGGTGCCGTTCAGGATCCAGTCGTCGCCGTCCTGCCGGGCGCGGGTGCGCATTGCGGCGGCGTCGCTGCCTGCCTCCCGTTCGGACAGCGCATAGGAGATCATCGCGTCGCCGGCCGCAATCTGCGGCAGCACTTGCCTCTTCAGTTCCTCGGACGCCGACAGGATGATCGGCATCGAGCCGAGCTTGTTGACCGCCGGGATCAGCGAGCTGGAGGCGCACACCCTGGCAACCTCCTCGATCACGATGACGGTGGCAACCGCGTCGGCGCCCGCGCCGCCGTATGCCTGCGGAATATGCACGGCGTTGAAGCCGGACTCGGTGAGTGCCTTCTGCGCCTCCACCGGGTAACGCTCGTTCTCGTCGCAATCGGACGCGTACGGCAAGATGTGTTTCTCGGCGATCTCCCTGACAGTCTCACGCACCGATCGGTGCTCCTGGGTCAGGGCAAAAAGACCCTGGCCATTGCCGGCAGCTTCATCGGTGGTCACGGGACTCCTTCGTGGTCGACAGACGGGCGCCTGCTGCCACCATCTACTGATCGGTAACCCCGATCGTATCTACCGGTCGGGGTGAGCGGCGCGCAGGTTGTCATGTTTGGCCTGCACCGTGGCGGCGAGCTCGTCGGCGTAAGCGGCAAGTGCGTCGGCCAGCTCGCGGCCGGCTCGATCGGGGGACGAGGCCAGAATGCGGACCGCCAACAGGCCGGCGTTGCGGGCGCCGCCGACGGACACGGTCGCGACCGGAATCCCGGCCGGCATCTGGACGATCGACAGCAGCGAGTCCAACCCATCCAGCTGTGCCAACGGGACGGGGACACCGATCACCGGCAGCACGGTAGCCGACGCCAACATCCCCGGCAGGTGGGCAGCACCGCCCGCGCCGGCGATGATTACCCGAAGTCCTTGTCCAGCAGCAGCTTTCCCGTAGTCGAGCATGCGTTGTGGGGCGCGGTGCGCCGAGTACACGCCGATCTGATGAGAAACGCCGAAGTCGTCGAGCACCTCGGCGGCCGCGCTCATCACCGACCAGTCCGAGTCGCTGCCCATCACCAGGCCCACCAGCGGCGTATCCGTCATCCCTGCTCCCTCGCATCGCCATGCACGTCATAACCATCGGACCACTCGCCGCTGCCGAGCCAACCGGCCGCCAGTTGCGCCGATCGCCGCAGCTGCGGCAGGTCGTCACCGCTGACGTTGACGTGTCCCAGCTTCCGGCCAGGACGAAAACGCTTGCCGTACAAGTGGATTTTGACTTCCGGGAACCGGGCGGCCAGGTGATGCACCCGTTCGTCGATGCCCATCGCTGCCCCGTCCGACTCCGCGGCCCCACCAAGAACGTTGCCCATCACAGTGAACCGCGCCGTCATCTCGGTTCGCCCTAGTGGATAGTCAAGGACGGCCCGCAGGTGCTGCTCGAACTGGCCGGTCACAGCGCCGTCCATCGTCCAGTGGCCTGAGTTGTGCGGCCGCATCGCCAGCTCGTTCACCACCAGTCCGTCCGGGAAGCACTCGGACTTCTCGACCTCGAACAGCTCGACGGCCAGCACGCCGACCACGTCCAATTCCGCTGCGATCTTCAGGCCTAAACGGCTTGCGGCAGAGGCGATCTGCTCGTCCAGTCCGGGCGCCGGGGCGATCACTTCGACGCAGATGCCGTCCCGTTGCACGGTCTGCACCACCGGCCACACCGCGGCCTGTCCAATTGGCGAGCGGGCCAGTACCACCGCCAATTCTCGATGCATCGTCACGAACGACTCGATTACCAGGTCCGCCGCCTTGCCGTGTCCGACCACCTCGGCGGCGAACACGGCGGCCTCGTCGGCAGAGGTGAGCACCCACACACCGCGGCCGTCATAGCCGCCGCGGGCCGTCTTGACCACCACCGGCCAGCCGTTCCCAGCTCCGAAGGCTTCGATCGCCCGAGCGATCTGCGTCGAATCGGCGGGTGCGGCCAGCACCGAATAGCCGGGCACCGGTGCGCCGAGCTCGCGGAGCCTGCTCCGCATCGCGGCCTTGTCCTGAGCGAAGATCAACGCGTCGGGGCCAGGAAACACCAGCACACCCTCTGCCTGCAACGTCCGTAAATGCTCGGCCGGCACGTGTTCGTGATCGAAGGTCAGCACCTCGCAGTCCGCGGCGAAACGTCGCAGCGCCGCAAGGTCGGTGTGCTGGCCGATCTGCACGTCCGGTGTCACCAGCGCGGCGGAATCGTCGGGTGAGGTGGCCAGCACCCGCAGGCTTTGGCCAAGGGCAATCGCAGCCTGATGGGTCATCCTTGCCAGCTGGCCGCCGCCGACCATACCGACGCGGGGCAATCCGGTACGGGCGTCCACGCCGGGAAGCCTAACGAAGCCGCTCCTGGCAGGCGGCGGCAGACAGCGTCAGCGGCTCAGGTCGGTCAGCGGCTCAGGTCGGTCAGCAGCTCGGCGGCCATCGACGCCGTCGGCGGCAATGCTTCTATCCAGCTGCGCACCGCCACCTGTCCGGCCTGCTCGTCGGCGTCCACCAGCCGTTGCGCGATGGTCTGCGCCAACGCTGCCTTGCGCGGCAGTTTCGGTTCCTGTTCGGTCAGCACCGTCATCACCGAGTCGGAGAGCACCGATAGCGTCTCGCCGGCGTCGAATACCGTCCGCATGCCGTTGGCGACAATCACCATCGGTAACCGGCGGCCGATTCCGGGGGCGCCGGCTCGCACCCGCACCACCACCAATGCATGGGTGGACAACACCGGCGCACCAGTGGATTCGGACCCGCGGTACACCTCGTCCAATCGCACCTGCAAATAGCCCAGGCTTGCCAGGCCGGTCATCGGATCGACAATGCCGACCTGCGGAGCCGTTGCCACCTCGGACCAGCCCAGCGATACCGCGCGACGCAGTTGTTCGGTGCGGTCGATCGGCACCAAGGTCGCCAGCGCGTCGATGTCGGCGAGGGTCTCTGCCAGACCGACCGCAGCGCCGGCCCTGTCCCGGCCTAGTCTCTCGGCCGCATCCCACGGATCGCGACCGTCGGTCAGCGCCTCGCAGAGCGAGTCCACTGACTCGCGGCGCCAATCCGACTGATAGGCCCAGCCGGCCGCGGACGAGCGCTCCCGCCACTCGTTCCGCAACCCGTCGCTCGATCGCGCATGCGATGCGGTCCCCCTCATAGCTCTGCCACGTTCTCGCCTGCTCTCGGTGCTGCTCGCTGGGCGTGTTTGCTCGAATATTGCGCTGTTGTCGGCGCGTTCGCTTTCCATGGAACAACAGGGCCTTCATACCTGGGACGATCAGGGGTCACCCTCGTCACGCGAACCCGACATTCACCACCCAAACGGGTGAGTCGAGATCCCGCGGGAGACGGCGCGGCGTGGCGAACGTTTCCAACGGCGTCAAAGAACGGGCACAATCATCTACCGGGGCCCGTTACCCTGCCGGTCGGCGTCAATGCGGCACCAGCGCAGATGATCTTGGGAATCCGCGAGCGTTCGGAGGTGGGAGGTGGCCGACCAGGTCGAGACGATCCTCGGCGACCCCGAGCTGATCACCAGGACGAGAGCCGGCGATCCCGACGCCTACGCAGAGTTGTATCGCCGTCATTCGTCAGCAGCCTTCAATCTGGCCAGACAATTCGTCCGTAGTTCGACCGAGGTCGACGACCTGGTGTCGGAGTCGTTCGCCAAAGTGCTGGACGCTCTGCGTGCGGGCAAGGGCCCGTTTACCGCATTCCGGGCCTACCTTTTCACCACGCTGCGACACACCGCCTACGACCGCACCCGCAAGGACGCCAAACTCTCCTTCACCGGCGACGAGGGGGCGTTCGACGTTCCGGTCAGCGATCCGGATACGGTGCTGCGCAATGCCGAGAACAAGCTGGTCGGCCGGGCCTACGCGGCCTTGCCGGAGCGCTGGCAGGCGGTGCTGTGGTACCTGAGCGTCGAGGGCTATTCGCCGGCGAAGACGGGTGAGCTGCTCGGCCTGACGCCCAACGCCGTGACCTCGCTGGCGTTCAGGGCCCGCGAGGGGCTGCGGGAGTCGTATCTACAGGCCCACCTCGCCGATACCGAGGCCGACGAGTGCCGTGGCATCGTCAGCCGGCTCGGTGCCTGGACCCGGGATGGGCTGTCAAGGCGCGAGCGGGCACAGGTGGATGCGCATCTGCAGACATGCGATGACTGTCGGGCCCTGGCCGTCGAACTCGAGGAGGTCAACTCCGGGCTGCGCGCTCTGTTGGCGCCGGTGCTGCTGGGGGGAGCCGCCGCTGGTTATCTGGCGCTGTTGGGTCCGGCAACTGCAATGGTCAAGATCGGGGCGCTGACGATCGGCGGCAAGGCTTTGGTCGGGGCCGGCGTTGGCGGGGCGGCGACCGGCGGTGCAGTCGGTGGTGGTGCCGCAGCTGCCGGTGCCGGTGGGGCGGCTCATGGCGGCGGCGTGCTGGCGCTACTGACCAGGATCCCGAAGTCCGTTCTGGCCGGAGGCGCGGTGGCGGCGGCGGCGGTGACCGCTCTGGTGGTCATCTTGATTGCTACCGGCAGCGGAAATGTGCCCGTCACGGCCGACCGCGGCCCGGCGGCAGCGGCCACCGCGTCCGATAGTCGCGCAGCGGCGTCCGACACGGCGCCCGGCGGCAACGGTGGACCGGGAACTGGCGGTGTCGGCAATGGCAACGGTGGTGGTGCGGCCGGAACTGCGAGCGGCGGTGCCGCGACTAGGGGCGGCGGTACCGGTACGGCTGCCGGCGGTGGCGGCGCTGCTGCCGGCGGTAGCGGTACGGCTGCCCGCGGTAGCGGTACTGCTGCCGGCGGTAGCGGTACCGCGGGCACCGGCGGTGGCGCGGGTGGCTCGGGCATTAACGGCACCGGCACCGGCGGCGCGGGCAACGGTGGCGCAGGCAACGGCCCCGGTGGCGCGGGCAACGGCCCCGGCTCCGGCGGGACACCCAACGGGGGCAACGGAAGTCGGCCGCCTCTGGTGCCTCTCGGACCGTCCGCCACGAGCACCTCGGCCCTGACCGTCTCGACAGGGTCCACCACCAACCCACCGACAGCAGGCTCGCACTCGTCTTCCGTCAGCTCCACGCCGACCAGCTCCACGTCGACCAGCTCCACGTCGACGCAGGGTGGACCGACTGGGTCAGGCGGGTCAACGACATCACCCAGCCCAACCTTGTCAACCACACCGACCAGGCCAACAAGTCCCACCACCCCCGCCCCGACCGGTCGGACGACTCCAACAACACCGATAACACCAACAACACCAACAACACCAACAACACCAACAACGACACCGACAGGTCCGCCCAAGCTGTTGCAGCTCGGCATTAGCGTCGGCGCCGCGGTAGTGCCAATCGTCTCCGGGGCGTCCGCGTCCGTCACGGTGGAGGTCGACAACCCTGGCCGGCCGAGCGTCGGGCACCGGCTGGCAGTGACCGGAGCAGGGGGCCCATTACCGAGCGGTGTCTCGGTGCTCAGCCTCACTCCACTCAGCCTGGGACTGCGAGCCGGCAACTCGGCATTCGTTGCGTCGTCGACGGCGGGTCCGGCCTGTAGCGCCGGTATCTGTACTTTCGACGCGCCGGCCGGCAAGACTCACGCCCTATTGACCCTGAAGGTCGACTTTCGGGTTGCGGATCAGACCAAGCTGCGTCTGGTCGTCGACGGCGATACCAAGGGCGCGGCCTTCATCACGCTGAGTGTGCGTCTGCCGGTCATCGCTGTCGCTCTGGTAGAGCCGGGCGGCAGTTCGAAGCCGATCACCGTGCGGGCCGGTCAGACCGCCGGCACCGCAGAGCTCCGACTGGCGGCCACCGACCGGGGCCTCGGCACCCTGCAGATGGGTCCGATCACCCTCCCCCGAGTGTCCAATGGCGTCGTGCTCAGCCCGGTTGATGGTGGCGGCTGTATCGACGCCGTCGGCGACCACAACCTACTTACCTGCGCCAGTATGCCGGGCTCCGCCTCCGACTTCGGCCAGCTGTCTGTGACAGCGATGCCTGACCTGACCAAAACCTCTGCCATTCCCACCTCTGTGTTGGTGACCGACTCGGTGAACCCCACCGAGCAGCACCGCTTTGCACTGTCGATGCCGGTGATGGTGACACCACGTGGAGCTGACGACCCGATCAAGATGACCGGCCCGTTCGACAGCGGGATGACGGGGGCGAGGCTGAATCAACCCTGCTCTGAAACCCCGGCGACCGGGACAGACATCGTTCCCACCCACTGCCTGACCCAGATTCCCGCTGCCGCAACTATTCTCTGGGCGCAGCTCACCTGGACCTGGAAGACCGGAACGTCGGAAGGATCTGTACAGCTGCTCGATCCCAGGGATCCAACTCGCCCGATATCGCTCACCGACCACTCCATACCAACACCGGTCGACCCTGCGGAATCCGTCCAGTCACGAACCGAGACCGTGCGAGCGGACGACCTGCCGCGACTGGCCGACGAAAAGCTTCGCGTGGTCTCCCCGGGCCACCCCGACCATGTTGTTGTCGGCGGCTGGAGTCTGACTGTGGTCTGGACAGGTGCAAGCGGCGCGGCGTCGCATTCGGTCAGCGTTGAAAACACCCTTACCCGCTACCAAAACACCGCAACGGTCAGTGCCAACGACACGAGCTTCATGTTCGATTTCGACAATCCGTCGGCCCCTCGTATGGGATGGACCTTCTCCGTCCTGGGTGTGATTCGAGGTCAGGTCGCCTCCGTAGACGGGGCGCGAGTATTCGTGAAAGCCGCCGCCGGAACGCTGTCGCCGTGCACGTTGGGATCAGGGTGTACAGACGCGCCGCAGAAAGTGAGCATCGGACTGGTGATCGGACCAACGCTGGTCCAAGTCGGTCCGGCGAAGTAAGCACACCGCAGCCGCTCCTACCACTCACCCGTACACTCGCTCGGTGCCGATCATTGACCGCGTCCGGGAACACTTGCCGCCGAAGTATCGGGAGATGGCCAAGTTCCTCATTGTCGGCGGCGGCGTCTGGATCGTTGACACCGGCCTGTTCACGCTGATGTCGCATACGGTGCTGCGGGAGAAGGTGATCGTCGCCAAGACGATCTCGATCCTGGTCTCGACCGTGCTGTCGTACATCCTCAACCGCGAGTGGTCGTTCCGGACCCGCGGCGGTCGCGAACGCCCGCATGAGGCGTTGCTGTTCTTCCTGGTCAATGGGCTGGCGCTGGGCTTGAACCTGATCCCACTGGCCCTGTCCCGCTACGTCTTCCACTTCAACCTGGGACATCACACCCAGTTCGCCGTCTCTCTAGCCGACTTCATCTCGGCGAACATCATCGGCACCCTGCTCGGGATGGCGTTTCGTTATTGGGCCTACCGCAGGTATGTCTTTCCTGAAGACTTCGGCCAGGACCGCCAGGTCAGCGACGAGACACCCGACCCCGACATCGAGTTGCGTCGAGGTGGCATCGCCTGACGGTCACCGAGGGTCCACTGCCACCAGGTGGGCCTTCGGCACCGCGGACGGCAACTGCCACCACGAGCCCTCAGACCGGGGTGACGCCGTGCCGGCGCCGGGAGAAGGTTCTGTCCTTGCCATGCGCGGCAGCAATCCTGGCGACGAGCTCGGCCCGGAGGTTCTCCGGCTCCACCAGCTGATCGACCACCAGCTCCGAAGCCAGCCGGGCGATGTCGATGTCCTGCTCGTATTCTGCGCGCAGCCCGGCAATGTAAGCAGCCCGCTCGGACTCGGCGATCGCGGCGATCTTGTTGGCGTACACCGCATTCACCGCTGCCTCCGCACCCATCACAGCGATCTTGGCAGTCGGCAGTGCCAGGGTGGCATCCGGTTCGAATCCTGGCCCCGCCATCGCGTAGAGCCCGGCACCGTAGGCCTTGCGGACCACCACGCAGATCTTCGCCACTGTTGCTTCGGAGATGGCAGAGATCATTTTCGCGCCGTGACGAATGATGCCCTGTCGCTCGACCGATGCGCCGACCATGAAGCCCGGAACGTCGGCCAGGAAGATCAGCGGGATGTTGAAGGCGTCGCACAGCTGGACGAAATGGCTCGCCTTGTCGGCCGAATCGACGAACAGCACGCCGCCCTTGAACATCGAGTTGTTGCCGACGACGCCGACCACCTTGCCGTCCAGCCGACCGAATCCGACGGTCAGCTCCCGTGCCCAGTCGGGGTGGATCTCGAAAAGCGACCCGTCGTCCAGAATTGCCTTGGCATACCGGCGCATGTCGAACGCCTGTCGCTCGGATTCCGGCACCATGGACCGCAGGTCGCCCTTGCCTGGGCGGAATCCGTCCGTCGACTCCAGCGCCACCGGTTCTTGGGTCCAGTTGTCCGGAAAATAGCTGAGATACTCGGAAACACATTGCAGCGCTTGGTCTTCGGTCTTGGCCAGCAGATGCCCGACACCCGAGACCGAGGTGTGCATCTTGGCCCCGCCCATCTCCTCAAGGGTGGTCTTCTCCCCGGTCACCATCTCGACCATCCGGTCGCTGCCCAGGTACATCGAGGCATTGCCCTCGACCATGATCACCACATCGCAGAATGCCGGGATATAGGCGCCGCCGGCGGCACTCGGCCCGAACAGCGCGCACACCTGCGGAATCGAGCCGGAGGCGCGCACCTGTGAATGAAAGATCTTGCCGGCCCCGCGCCGGCCCGGGAACAGGTCGACCTGGTCGGTGATCCTGGCCCCCGCCGAATCAACCAGGTAGATCATCGGAACGCCGGTGGAGTACGCCCGCTCGATGATCCTGATGATCTTCTCGACCGTCCTGGCACCCCAGGAGCCCGCCTTCACCGTCGAGTCGTTGGCCATCAGGCAGACCCGTCGGCCGCGCACGGTGGCGATGCCGGTGACGATCCCGTCGGCCGGCAGTCCAGCGGCCGAGGCGTTGGCGAACATGCCGTCCTCAACGAACGATCCGGCGTCCACCAAGGCCGCGATCCGGTCGCGGGCGAACTTCTTGCCCTTCACCGCGTTCGCCTGGTGGTACTTGGCCGCGCCGCCGGCCGTCACCAGCCGGGCCAATTCGGCGAAACTGCCGCGTTGCTGGTGGTCGCTCAACCGCGCATCATCGGACATGAGCAAGACGATAGGCGACGCGGCTGCAGCCCAGTCACTTACTGGTACACCCCGTCACAGTCAGCCCTGCGGTGCAGGGTCGGACCGAAGAAGTGGTTGCCGCCCCCTTTTGCCACCAAACGGAGTCGCTCACGGACCCCTTGCCGTACCAGAAGATGCCGTCGCCACCGGCGGCGGAGAAGGCGCCGACGACAGGCGCCTGGGTGCCGGCGAGGCTGGCCGGGCCGGTGGTCACCGCCCGGCTGCTGGACCATCGGCTCCACTGGTCTGCTGCGCTTCCGGCAGCGAACCACATCACGTCCTTGCGGCCGTCGTGAGGGAGATCGACGATAACCGGCTGGTAGTCACCGGCAACCGCTAGCGGCCGACTGACGAACTGGCCGCCGTTGGCACCGAACCACACGAAGTCCGGCGTCGAACCCGTTGCGTACCAGACGATGTCACTGCGGCCGTCGCCATCAAGATCCCCGATTGCCGGCCGATAGGTTCCGTTGACGACAAGGCGCTTACTCACCACCGTGCCTGCCGCCGAGTTCAACCACACGTAGTCGACGGCGGCGCCAGGCGCGTACCAGACGACGTCGTCGGTGTGGTTTCCGTCCACGTCGCCGATCAAGACCTGATAGTTGCCGTTCACCGACTCCGATGTGATCGCGGGCGCTCCATTACGCCACTGCCAGAGGGAATCGGGCCGGCTACCGACGCCGTAGAACAACAGCGAATCCTGGCCCTTGCCACCAACATCCAGCGAATGGACGGTCGCAGCCTTCGGGCCGGGGTAAGACGTCGAGACGAAGCTGCCGTCCCCGAGGGACCGCCAGACATTCACCGTTCCGGTCGTGCTGTCGTAGCACACCAGATCGTCCTTGCCATCGCCGTCCAGGTCGGCGGCAACCACCTGATCACCGCCACCGGCGACGCTGACCCGGACGCTGCGGAACGTGCCGCTGCCGCCGCCGAGCCACAAATAGTTGGCGGCGCCGCCGGCACCGTAGAAGAAGATGTCTCCCTTGCCGTCGCCGTTCGCGTCAATGGCCACAGTTTTGTAGGTCCCGGACACCGTCTCGGGGGTGGTTGCCACGCCGGCCGGCGGAACGTTCGGATCACACGAGCCGCGTCGGGCGCTGACGTCGCACAACCCGCTGCCAACCGACCAGGTGATGCCCGATCCTGGCTGGCTGCTGCGCGGCCGGGCGTTCTTGCCGAGCGCCCTGATGCCGGAAACGTCTGTGGCATAACCGGTATCGGCCTTCAACCAGTAACGCTGCTCGAGGCCGTCGCGTTTGATGACGTAGAACGGCGTGGTGATCGGCGTCGGCGCCACTGTCGGGCTACCACCGTCCAGTGGTGTCAGGCTCGCCCACCAGGACGAACCCTGGGCCACCTTCGGATCGATGTACCAGCATGGATAGCCGGTCCCACCGAGCCGACAGCTGCGCAGCACGGCACCGCCGGTTGTCGACATCGACACCTGGTGAATATTGGCGAACGCCGTTGCGCTGTCAGGATTCATGTCCTGGTAGGCCTGCTCACACGCGGGACAGACACCGTTGTCGGTGTACCACCACGGCTCCCAGGCGGCAGCCCTGCGCTGGGTGGCGGTGTACGTCGTTTTCGTCCCGATCCAAGGGCCAGGGTTGCACCAGCGGTCGACCATCCCGCTGCCGACATCCGCCGCGACCACCGAAACATTCATCACCTCTGCTGCGGTGAAATCCGCTCCGACGCCAGCGCTGTCGTACTGCCAGATGCCGACTCCCGGATGCCAAAAGATCCGCTTGTACGCCGTGTACGGATCGCGGAAAGCGTACAGCCCATAGTTGGCGTTGAAATTGGAGTTGGTGGCGTAGGTACCGCTCCACTCGTCATAGCGGGACAACGTCATCGGCGCCGGCGCACTGGATGCTGTTGTCCCCCCAGAGGATTCGCCGAACACCGGCGCCACCATCATCGCTTTCAACTCATTGGTGCTGAGCCCTGCGCACTTGGTGGCGCTGCTGGCATCGGTGCCGATCGCGGTCCACGGCCCACTGCCGAAGTATCGCTGCGTGACGGCGTTGGGGGTGGCATTCGGCGTGATCGCCGGCGTGCTGATGTGGCCGTGCGGGATGTCATCGCCGCCGACCGGGATCCCGTCGGTGGCGCCCCGAGGCGGCTGGTCGTCCGGATGCGTTCCCGGCAACGGTCTCGCAGCGGCCGCGTTGCCCGACGGCTGTGTGGTGGTCGTCGGCGGTGGCGGCGCAGCGGCAGCTGGCTGAATCACGCCCACCGCGACCGCGGTGACTATCAGCAGGGTCAGCGAACAGACGGGTCGACGCATGGGCGTTTCCTTACGGTTGGCGGCCGTCGATTCGGCCGACCGGCAAGACCCCGGGGACCACGACCCTCTCAGCCCCATCGACCGAATTTAGGGTAACCCTGCGGCACCGTCAAAATGTCGATCAATGGTCCCACTGACGGGTAAATATTGCGCTGTTAGGGGCACTCGGCGTGGCCACTACCGTCGTTCTGGCACGATGCAGCCCACAACATCGTCCCCATTTGGGTGATCCAGCGTGGAAATTCTTTGGCAGCGGGGCGCAGTCAGATCTTGCCGACGCCGGCATGCCCCTGCTCAAGGTCCTGCTCTTCCTCGAACTTCCGCTTGGCCCTGCCAAGACCAGGGATCGCCGACAACATTTCGCTCAGCTCGTGCGAGATCATCAGCAATTGACGCAGGTCGGGCGACACCGTGTCCAGGGTGGACAAGATCGGCAGCACGTCGTTCTTCAGTGAGTTGGCCAGCTCGGGCAGCAGGTCTACGACGTGGGTGAGCGCGGTCACCTCTTCCGGGCTGGTGGTGTCGGCCAGGGTTGCCAAAATCGGCTGCAGCCTGTCCAGGGTCGGCTGGAGCGCGCCCATCGTCGTTCCCAGGTTGTCGACCAGCCTGCCGGCTCGGGCCGATGTCTCCTCGACCCCGTCCAGCAGCTTGCCTACCCGGCCGATCAGATCGTCTGCCCTTGTCAGCAGGTCTCCGGCGTTGCCGAGCAGGTTGATAGCCTTGGGCACCATTTCGATCGCCTGTTCGATCGCGTCATAGCCCTGGCCGGCGGCCCGAAAGACATCGGACGGTCCTGGGATTTTCATCTGCGCTCTCCTGACATGGTGTCGTCGGCTGCGTCGGCGTTGCCCGCGGTCAGCGCCCTTACTACCGCCGAGGGTGACGGGCGGCCTAGCTGTGCTGCCATCCAGGCACTCGTGCGGACCAGCGCCGTCAGGTCGACACCGTGCTCGATACCCAGTCCTGTCAGCATCCACACCAGATCCTCGGTGGCCAGGTTGCCGGTCGCCGACTTGGCGTACGGACAGCCACCGAGACCACCGGCGGAGGCGTCAACGGTGGTCACCCCCGAGCGCAACGCGGCCGCGGTGTTTGACAGTGCCTGCCCGTAGGTGTCGTGGAAGTGCACGGCGAGCTGATCGACGCCGATCCCGGCAGCACCGAAGGCGGCGATCAGTGCTGTCACCTGTCCGGCAGTGGCAACGCCGATGGTGTCGCCGAGGCTCAGCTGGTCGCAGCCGAGGTCGAGCAGCCGACGGCCGAAGGTGACCACCTGTTCGGCCGGCACCCTGCCCTCCCAGGGGTCGCCGTAACACATCGACAGGTAGCCGCGGACCCGCAATCCCTTGCGCAGGGCGCGCTGAACTACCGGCCCGAACATCTCGAACTGGCCCTCGAGGGTGGAGCCCAGGTTCTTGCCGGCAAAGCTCTGGGTTGCCGACCCGAAGACGGCAATTTCGGCGACCCCGGCGGCCAGCGCACCGTCCAGCCCGCGCAGGTTCGGTACCAACACCGGGTATCGCACACCCGGGCGCCGCTCGATAGCTGGGAACAGCTCGGCCGAGTCCGCCAGCTGCGGCACCCACCGCGGATTGACAAAGCTGGTGGCCTCGATGATCGTCAGCCCGGCCGCGCCCAGCCGGTCAATGAACGCGAGTTTCACGGCGGTCGGAATGGCTGCCTTCTCGTTCTGCAGGCCATCCCTTGGACCGACCTCGACGATGTGAACGGCCGCCGGGAACCCTTGCTGGGCAACGGGTACCGGCAGTGAGTTTGACGGCGATGTGGCAGCAGCGGTCGGTCCGTCGGTCACCGCGGGCGCAGGCCCCTACGCGATCCGGTCTGCCGCCGATCCCCTTGTTGCCCAGGATCGACCGCTTCGCCGGCCGCCGGCTGGGCCTGCCTTCCCTGGTCGGCGTAGCCCTGATCGGTGATCGGCGGACCATAGTTCTGGTCGTCGTAGTCGGGGTCGTACCCGGCATCGACCTGCTGGCCCTCTCCGGGGGTTTCGGCAGGTACTGCGGTTGTCCGCCGGGGAGCAGCGGTCTGCTCCGGTGTTCCGTAGCCGGCCGCGCCGCGGCGCCGGTCGTCACTGATCAACTGGTTCAGCGTCGACTGCACCTTCGGCAGCGAGGCAACATTCTCGAATTCGAGCGGCTGGTCGGCGGCCGAGTCAACGATCAGCGACCCGTAGCCCAGCAGGC
>JALYXB010000202.1 GCA_030947305.1 Actinomycetota bacterium
GCGCAGTCGGGTGCGCCGGCGACGTCGGCGGGCCGGGCTGGCTCGGTCGGGCAGTCGCCGACGAGGGCCCTTGCGACGGTGTGACACCATGGGCGGCCACCGAAGCGGCGGTGGTTCTGGACGGTGCCACTGCCCGCGGAGTGGCGCCGGTCTTCGCTCCACTACCCGCCCAGATCAACCCTGCCTGGACGGCCAGCGCTCCGACTACTGCCACCGCCAGCGTTACGGCAGCGGTGCTGATCCACCAGCGCCGGTGTTGTCCACGCCGCAGGACAGGTGCGGATGTCGGACGTTCGGAGTCTGCGCGCACGCGGGTAACAACAGTTCGAACGCGTTGCTGCGAAACAGCTTCTATCGGGTCAACGGCGCGATGCCGGTGCTGCCGTGACACCCAGGCGGCTGAGCGCGTCGACACCTCCGATGCATCGCCGGTGCGATCGGTGAGGGCCGCCGGCCCCGGGATCTCCAGTGGCTCCGGCCTACCACTGCGCGAGAGCTCCATTGCGAGCGAGGCGGCCCCCGGCCGCCGTTCCGGCGTGTCAACGAGGGCGGACCTGATCGCCGCCAGGACGGCTCGCGGGCCGTCAGTGTTGTCCGGGTCGGGCCACTGCCCAATCGTCGATTGCACCACGACATCCCTGAGGTCGTCGGCATTCCAGGCGGGCCGACCCGAAAGACAGTGCAGGGCAACAGCTCCCAGCGAGAAAACGTCGGCCGCCGGGTCGGGAGCTGCACCCCTGGCAACTTCGGGCGCCACGTATCCGGGTGTGGCGGCGACCGGCAGCCCACATTCGACGGCCACTCTGGCCGCACCCAGATCGGTGAGCAGCGGCCGACCGGCAACATCGAAGACGATGTTCGCCGGCGACAGATCCCCGTGCACCACACCGCGTTCGTGGGCGGTCGCCAGCGCCGAGGCGATCGGGATGATGACCGTCAACACTTCAGGCGGCGTCAACCTGTGACGTCTGGCCAGTAGGTCGGCCAGCGATCCCGCCGCGCCCAGCTCGACTGCCAGCGCGATCTGATCGGCGTCACACAGCAGCGCAAGGACCCTGGCCAGGTGCGGATGGTCGACCTGCGCCGTCAGCGCCGCCTCTTTCTTCGCCGCCTCCAGCGCCCGTGCGTACGGCCCGTCGAAGACTTTCAGCGCTACGGCTTTGCCGGCCGGCGACGTCGCCCGGTATACCGATGCCGACGCCCCCCGGCCCAGCAACTCTGCGGCGTGATACCCACCGATCTCCATGCCGCTGACGGTAGAACGTTTTCGGAATTCACCCCGAAGTTATCCACATCGGCCCAATGTCGACCAGCGCAGGTGGCTCATGCCGGACTGGATGGCCGCATCAGCTGTTGCTTCGTTCCTGCTCCGAACGCAGCTCAGCGCAGGGCGGCGTCGAGGTGCCAGTCGATGCCGACGGGTGGTGACGAGTCGGGCAGCAGGTCGGCGGTGACCTCCAGGCGGCCGTCGAGACCGTCGGCCAGGTACCGTTTGACGACCGGGAGCGCCATCTCAATGGTGATCTCCCGGCCGAGTTCCCGCGTCAGCGAGGTGACACCGGCATCGGCGATACCGCACGGGACGATCCGATCGAAGCCGGCGAGGTCGGGATTGCAGTTCAGCGCGAAGCCGTGCAGGGCGATTCCGCGGGCGATGCGGACGCCGATGGCCGCGATCTTGCGCTGAGGTTTCCCGATCGCCGCCGGCAGCCAGACGCCACTGCGTCCTTGCACCCGGCCAGTGGGCAGACCAAGCTCGGCGCAGCCGGCGATCAGCACCTGCTCCAGCATTCGCACGTAGCCGACCACGTCAATGGGGGCGGCGAGGGCGACGATCGGATAACCGACCAGCTGCCCAGGACCGTGCCAGGTGATACGGCCGCCGCGGTCAACCTCGACCACCGCAGTGCCATCGGTCGGACGGTCTTCCGGCTGGGTCCGTTTACCGGCGGTGTACACGTCGTCGTGTTCCAGCAGCAGGACGGTGTCCGGCCCCGTCCCGTCCAGCCGAGCCTGTGCCAGGGCTCGTTGACGTTCCCAAGCGCTCAGGTAGTCGACCCGTCCTGCTTCGATGAACACCAGATCCGTGCCGCTTGCCCGCATGCACTCAAGGCTATCGCCGCCAGCCTGGAACACCCTCGATGCTCGCACGTTGGGAACCGTGGCAGCCAGTTTCACCGGCACATCTCGGACGCGCAGCAGCAAGGCATGGAATGCTGGGGGTAGTCACAGCGCTGAACCCGACGAATTCGCCGATGGTCACCCCCGCAAGTGGGTACAGCATCATCGCGGTCGGCTGACCAGCCAGCCCGTAGCAACGACATGACGAGGAGACGAGGAGCTGCGATGAGCACCCCCACGTGGACCCAGGATCTCAAGGAAAAGGCTAGCGACGTGGCCGAAAAGGTGAGCGAGGCCGCATCAGGAGCCGCCGGGAAGGTGGCCGAGCTGGCCGGCCACGCCGCGCACGCAGCTGCACCGGTGGCAGAAAAGGTGTCGGAAGGCCTCGGCGATACGCTCGACAGCGTCAGCAGCGTGCTCGGCGAGAGGGCCGATGATCTCACCAAACGGGCCAAGTCCGTCGCCGGTGACGTCAGTAAGCGCGCCCGGCGTACCGCGAAGAAGCAGGCTGCCTGGTGGCAGTCCCAGACCGGCGAGAAGGCCGACGAACTGGGCGACCGGGTCACCGAGTTGCGCCAGCAGGCCAAGGGAAAGGCTACCGCCGGGCTTGCCGTGATGGCCGCGAAGGCGGCTCGAGCCGCCAGCAAGGCCGACAAGGTGGCCAGCAAGGCGGCCAGGGACGCCGAGAAGTCGGCGGGCAAGACCCACAAGTTCCGCAGGTTCCTGCTGTTCGCCCTGCTAGCGGCCGGCGCCGCAGCCGCCGCGAGGTACTTCAAGGCTCAGGGTCAGACGCCGCCCGCCCCCACTCCCGTGCACCCGCCGCGCACGACCGACAAGACCGACACGCCCGACAAGGCCGACAAGCCCGACTCGACGACCGGCAGCGACAGTAAGGACCGGGCGGGACAGCACGACAAGACAGGGGCGGTCGCCAAGGCGGCCGACACCAAGGCGGACGACTCCAAAGACGCAACAGTGGTCGCCAAGGGGGACTCGCCGGCCGATGGCTCGAAGGCAACCGCCCGACCGGTGGTCGACGCCGGCAAGCACGCCGCCAAGGGTCAAGGAGCGGCGTCCGCCGACGGCGCCACCCACCACGACGGGAACGCAGATCACCACAAGGATGCGGCCACTGCGCACGACTTCGGGCCGGACAGCAAGCCGGCAACGGCCGATGGTGCGGCGCCCGACGGATATCCCATCAAGGGCAACGTCGACTCGATGCTGTACCACGCTCCAGGGATCTCGTCGTATACCAGGACTGTGGCCGAGGTGTGGTTTCGGACAGCGGACGCGGCCGAGAAGGCCGGTTTCAAGTTGCCGTCGAGCCAACGCAAAGAAGCCGGCAAGTAGTGCTGGCCCATGGTCGCAAGCTGCTCCGACTCGAGGTCCGCAATTCCGCGGTTCCGATCGAGCGCAAGCCCGACTGGATCAAGACCAGGATGCGGACAGGTCCGGAGTTTGCAAACCTGCAGTCTTTGGTGAAACGTGAAGGGCTGCATACGGTCTGCCAAGAAGCGGGCTGTCCCAACATCTATGAGTGTTGGGAAGATCGAGAGGCCACCTTCCTGATTGGCGGCGACCAGTGCACCCGGCGCTGCGATTTTTGCCTGATCGATACCGGCAAGCCCGGCGAGCTGGACACCGACGAGCCGCGCAGGGTGGCAGAGTCGATTGCCCTGATGAATCTGCGGTACGCCACCATCACCGGCGTCACGCGGGACGATCTCGATGACGAGGGAGCCTGGCTGTACGCCGAGACGGTGCGTCAGGTGCACGCGCACGCACCAGACACCGGGGTGGAGATCCTCACCCCGGACTTCTCCGGTAAACCCGAACTGCTGCAACAGGTTTTCGATGCCCAGCCTGAGGTCTTCGCGCACAACCTGGAAACGGTGCCGCGGATCTTCAAGAGCATCAGGCCAGCATTTTCCTATCAGCGCAGCCTTGATGTGCTGAGCCAGTCCCGGGCAGCAGGGATGATCACCAAGTCCAATCTGATCCTCGGCATGGGCGAGACCAGGGACGAGGTGAGCCAGGCGCTGCGCGACATGCACGACTCAGGCTGTGACTTGGTGACGATCACCCAGTACCTGCGCCCGACGCCGCGCCACCACCCGATCGAACGCTGGGTCAAGCCGCAGGAGTTCATCGAGTTGCAGGCCGAGGCAACCGAAATCGGCTTCGCCGGGGTGATGTCCGGGCCGTTGGTGCGCTCGTCATACCGGGCCGGCACGCTGTATCGGCAGGCCACAGACGCACGCGCTGAGCTAACGGCGATTGCCGCCAAGTAAGACGGTTCGCCAGCCGGCGCGGGTGCCGCTCTTGGGATCCACCGGCCTGTTCTGCTCCGGGCAGCAGCCGCCGTATCCTGTGATACATGGCGAAGACTGGTGGCACCTCCGGCCCGCTGACCAAACAGGAGAAGAAGGCACTCAAGGTGGCACAGAAGGCCGAGAAGAAAGATCGCCGCGGTCAGATGTGGCAGGCCTTCAACATCCAGCGCAAGGAAGACTCCAAGCTGCTCCCGATGATGATCGGCGCGCTGCTGGTGGTGGCGGCAATCATCGTCGGCCTCGGACTGCTGCTCAAGATCCGCTGGTACTTCGCGTTGCCTTTCGGGCTGATCCTGGGCGTCGCGGTCGCCATGATCGTCTTCGCCAGGCGGGCCCAGTCCAACATCTACGCCAAGGCCGACGGCACCCCGGGTGCCGCCGCCTGGTCGCTGCAGAACAATCTGCGGGGCAAGTGGCGCATCACTCCGGCCATCGCCGGCACCACCCACATGGACGCCGTACACCGGGTGATCGGCCGACCGGGCGTCATTCTGATCGGTGAAGGGGCAGCCCACCGTGTCAAACCGCTGCTGGCCCAAGAGAAGAAACGCATCGCCAGGGTGGTTGGCAACACCCCGATCTACGACCTGATCGTCGGTAACGAGGAGGGCCAGACCCCATTGAAGAAGCTCAATCCGTTCCTGATGAAGTTGCCCCGCAATATTTCTGCTGCCGCGGTCGAGGAACTCGATGCCAGGCTGACCTCGCTGCGGGGACGCTCACCGCAGGCCGGCCTGCCCAAGGGCCCGATGCCGGCCGGCGCCAAAACCCGCAGCGTGCAGCGCACCGCTCGACGTCGCTAGCGATCGCTCGACGCACCAGGGACCCGCCGAAAGGGCGCCGACCGGTATCGGATCACCACCGTCCGGCAGATCCGGTCGTGCAATCCTCTGCCATCCGCATCCACGATCAGCGGCGGCACGATAACGAAGGTCAGCAGGGTGCGCGGCAGCGCCCAGACGCCGACGACGGACCCTCCGCCCAGCGGGGCAACCCTGATCCCGAGCGCAGCCTGGCCAGGGGTGAAGCCGAAGATGCCGACCGTCAGGATCGTCATCGACGCCCACACCACCAGGGACCAGTTCTGCGGTAGCGCCGGTCGGGTGAACAGCAGCGCCACTGCGCCGGACAACACGACATCGATGACGAAGGCCAGCACCCGAGTGCCCATCGACGCGACGGAGCCGACCCCGCTGGCCGGCAGATTCAGCCGAGCGCCTGGGTGAGTGGGCGCATCGGGTGTCGGCACGCCGCTCAGTCTACGAGCGGCCCGGCCCACCCCGGCTACTGCTGAGCGTGCTGTAGCCCTACCAGGTTCCGGCCGTCGTTCTTGGCCCCGGTACAGCTGCTCATCGGCCCGTCGCAGCACGCCGGAGACCGCTGCTCAGGAGTAATTCCAAAGGGCGGGGGGCCGCGAAATCCCGCCACCAACGCATCAGCTGAAGTCCCGGAGCGGCGGCCCGCGTAACCCGCCGGAAACAACCGTGACCCGGCTGTGCAACACCCCCTCCGTACGGTCGTCGGCAGGTCCATCTCACCCTGTCAGCGCACAGCGCTGCCGAAGACCAAGGAGCGAAGCCCGCGTGTTCTCCTCGAACGATGAGTTGTTGAAGTTCATTGCCGATTCCGACGTCGAGGTTCTCGACATTCGGTTCTGCGATCTGCCGGGCATCATGCAGCACCTGACCGTCCCGGCAGCGACGGTGACGTCGGAGTCGTTGGACGCCGGGATGGCATTCGACGGTTCGTCGGTGCGCGGCTTCCAATCGATCCACGAGTCGGACATGTTGCTGCTGCCGGACGTCACCACCGCACGACTAGACCCGTTCCGGCAGCGCCGGACGCTGACGATGAACTTCTTCGTGCACGATCCGCTGACGCTGCAGCCCTACTCCCGCGACCCGCGCAACGTTGCCCGCAAGGCGGAGGAGTACCTGAAGACCACCGGTATCGCTGACACGTCCTACTTCGGTGCCGAGGCCGAGTTCTACATCTTCGACGAAGTGAAGTTCACCTCGGAGATGAACGGCACCTCCTACCGGGTCGACTCCAATTCGGCCTGGTGGAACACCGGGCGCGACGAGGAGGGCGGCAACAAGGGCTACAAGGTGCGGCCAAAGGGCGGGTACTTCCCGGTCCCGCCCTACGACCAGTACGCCGACCTGCGCGAGGACATGGTCGCCAACCTGATCGGCGCCGACTTCGAGGTCGAGCGCGCCCATCACGAGGTGGGAACCGCGGGACAGGCCGAGATCAACTACAAGTTCAACACCCTGCTGGCCGCCGCCGACGATCTGATGTTGTTCAAGTACGTCATCAAGAACACCGGCCATGCCGCCGGCAAAACGGTGACGTTCATGCCCAAGCCGCTGTTCGGCGACAACGGCTCAGGCATGCACTCGCACCAGTCGCTGTGGAAGGGCGGCTCGCCGCTATTCCACGACGAGTCCGGCTACGGCGGCCTGTCGGATCTGGCCCGCTACTACATCGGTGGCATCCTGCATCACGCGCCGTCGCTGCTGGCGTTCACCAACCCGACGGTCAACTCCTACCATCGGCTGGTGCCCGGGTTCGAGGCACCGGTCAACCTGGTGTACTCCTCGCGTAACCGCTCGGCCTGCATCCGCATCCCCATCACCGGGTCCAACCCCAAGGCCAAGCGCATCGAGTTTCGCTGTCCTGACCCGTCGTCCAACCCGTACCTGGCATTCTCAGCCATGATGATGGCCGGGCTCGACGGCATCAAGAACAAGATGGAGCCGCCGGCACCTGTGGACAAGGACCTCTACGAGCTGCCGCCGGACGAGGCGGCCAACATCCCCCAGGTGCCCGCGTCGCTGCCGGCGGTGATCGACAGGCTGGAGGCCGATCACGATTACCTGCTGGAGGGCGGAGTGTTCACCCCCGACCTCATCGAAACCTGGATCACCTTCAAGCGGGAGCAGGAGATCGACCCGATCCGGCTGCGCCCGCACCCTTACGAGTTCGCCCTTTACTACGACATTTAGC
>JALYXB010000263.1 GCA_030947305.1 Actinomycetota bacterium
GCTGATGCCCGCTGGTCGTGGCTTTCAGTTCCGCCACGCTGGCTCCGCAGTGCTCAGCGAAGCCAGATCCGTAGCCCAGTTCCGGGACGAGCTGCAACAGGTCGACAGCAACACGCTGAGCTGGCACATGCACCACGGCGATCTCTCGCGTTGGCTGGCCGAAGTGGTGCAGGATCGAGGCCTTGCCACTCAGGTCGGTCGGCTCGAACGTGAACTCGTGCAACGTCAGGAGGCAGACGTAGTTCGTGCCCGAGAACGACTCGTCGACGCCGTCGAAGTGCGCTATCCGCGTGATCAGTCTGACGTGTCGGTCTCCGAATGGGTGACCGAAGGCCCTGCGAAGCAGGGCATTTCGCCGATAGCGGCGCCTCAGCTGTCGGCCCTAGCGTTGACCCTAAGAAAGACAATCAACGAGGAGATCCCATGCGAGCCCGCGACATCATGACCACCCGCGTCATCACCGTGCGATCCGACGCCGCCATCGCCGAAGCCGCGAAGCTGCTCGCCGATCGGGGATTTTCTGCCTTACCGGTGGTCAATGGGGTTGGTGAGCCGGTCGGCATTGTCACCGAGGCAGATCTGATCAATACCCGGTTCTCGAACCAAGCAAGAACGCAGGTCGCGAGCGCAGCGCCGACGACAGTGGCCGAAGTGATGTCGACTCCGATGGTCAGCGTGAGCCAGGACGCCGAGGTCGCCGTAGTCGTCAACGAGATGTTGACCAACAGACGGCACTGTGTGCCGGTGATGGATGGAACCACCATGGTCGGGGTTATCACCCGCCGCGATGTGGTCCGAGTGTTGGCCCGGTCCGACGAGGACATCGCCACCGATGTCCGCAAACACCTGTCGTATCTCGGCGGCTCGAGTCGGTGGATGGTGCGGGTCGTCAATGGCGAAGCCCACCTCGGTGACAATTTCCAGGACGCCTCGGACCGTTTGGTAGCAGTGGCCCTTGCCGAAGCAGTGCCAGGCGTGGTCCGAGCGGTGGCCGTTTCGCGCCGATCCGAGCTGGTCGGTGCCACCAACAACGCTGAGCCTGGACAGATGGAGCGGCGGCCATCCATCGGCCAGCGGCTTTGACGACTGTGCCGTAGCTATGACAAGTGTGCCCAGTGCCGGAAAGACCTGTTCGCCTGCACCCGCCGCGAACGACAATGCGGAAAAGCCAGCGGCTTGGCACGGGTTGGTCAGATCCGTGGGATCCAGATGCAGGGATGGCCCAACGGTGCGCTGCCGATCCGAATGTGACCTTCCATCTTGATGCAACGAGGTTGTCTGGTCAGTATCCGCGTTGTTGTCGCACCCATAGGCTGGCGAGCCCAGGGCCAGCGGCCCGAAGCCCTAAGGACCATCCATGAGAGTGCTCACGGTGAACGCGGGTTCGTCGAGCCTGAAACTTCGTGTTCTGGACCGTCGAGACCGGGTCCAGCATGGCGCCGATCTATCTGCCAGTGCCGAAGGAATCGACACCGCCGCGCTCACCACCGTGGTACGCGGCTGGCCAACACCCGATGCCGTCGGCCACCGCATCGTGCACGGCGGAGCAACGTTCACCGGTCCGGCTCGGATCACTGGGACCGTCCGCGACCAATTGACAGAGCTGGTCGACCTGGCGCCGCTGCACCAACCCAAATCGCTGGCTGCACTGGACGCAGTGACGGCCTTGCTGCCCGACGTTGCTGCGGTGGCAAGTTTCGACACTGCCTTTCACACCTCCATCTCGGCGGCGGCCGCTACCTACGCGGTGCCGAAGAAGTGGCGGGAGGTGTTCGGGATCCGTCGCTACGGTTTCCATGGGCTCTCGCACACCTATTGTTCGCGGCAGGTGGCTGCACTTCTCGGTCAGCCGTTGGCAGAGCTTCGAATCGTGAGTTGTCATCTCGGCGCCGGCGCTTCGCTGGCCGCCGTCGTTGACGGCTCCAGTGTCGACACCACGATGGGGTTCACCCCGCTGGAGGGTTTGGTGATGGCGACCAGATCCGGGACGATCGATCCTGGAATCGTCCTGTGGCTCCAGGAACATCAACAGTTGTCCGTCCACGAAATCTCCGTGGCGCTGGAAGAACAATCCGGGCTCACCGCGCTTGCCGGCACCGGAGACATGCGCGACGTCGAAGCTGCCGCCGACCGCGGCGCCCCAGAGGCGCTGCTCGCCCTCGATGTGTACATCCACCGGCTGGCAGGCGGCATTGCTGCCATGGCTGCGGCCGCCGGTGGCATGGATGTACTGGCGTTCACCGGGGGCGTCGGTGAGCACTCACCGACGGTGCGTCGCCGGACTGCCCAGCGGCTGAGCTTCCTGGGGGTCGTGATCGATGACGGGCACAACGACAGTGCACAGGGTGATGCGGACATCAGCGGTATCGGGAGCAGCGTGCGAACCATGGTGGTCACGTCCCAGGAAGACATTCAGCTGGCTCGGGAAGCACGCCAGGTGCTCGGAAGCGCGGCCTCCACTTAGCTCCAGCACAGCGCGTTGCAGCAGCCCGCGTCATGACGATGGTTACAGCAATTGGCGGAGCGCACTGTCCGGCCGCACCGGCGAGGCGGCGAGTCGGATTCGGGCGTCCACCACGGTCAGGCCCTCGCTGCGGCAGAGCACCGGATTGAAGTCGAGCTCCGCAAGCTCCGGCAGGTCCCCGACCATGGCGGCAGTTCGCAGGATCAGATCCACCAATGCCGGACGAGAGACCACGGGTGCGCCCCGATAACCGTCGATCAGTCGACCGAGATGAGCGTCTTCGATCATGGCAGCAGCGTCCGCAGATGACAGGGGCGCGAGTCGGAAAGCCTTGGTCAGCAGCAGATCTGTCAAGACTCCGCCGGCTCCCAGCATCACCAGCGGTCCGAATTGCTGGTGTTGCAGTGCGCCGATGATCACTTCGGTGCCGCCGGCCAGCATCGGCTGCAGCAACACCGACGTCCCCGGCCACCGGCGCCGTAACTCCGCCACGGTGGAACGCAGCCCCTTCTCGTCAACGATGTTGAGCCGCACCCCGCCGAGTTCGGACTTGTGCAGCCCAGGCTCGGCCAGCGTCGCGGCGAGCGGGTAGCCAAGTTGGCGTGCCGCAGCGACAGCGGCTTCCGTGTCACAGACCACTCGTTGATCGCACGGCGGGATCCGGTAGTTGGCCAGCAGGCGTGCGGTGTCCTGTGCCGGCAGCCACTGAACCCCGGCGTGCATCGCAGCTTTCACGATCTCTCGGGCAGCTGCTTGATACACGCCAGCTGGACGGACCGGGACCTCTCGCGATTCGTTGCGAATGCCCGCATACTGCACCGCTGCCCCCAGCGCAGCGACCGCATTCTCGGGAAATGCGAAGACCGGCAGCCGGCGGTCGGATCCGGCAATGGGTAGCGACCGCGCGACCGACCCGACTTCTGTTGCGAGAACTGGCTTTGCAGACGTTCCGCCCGCGTTGGCAACGCCGGCCATCATGGCCGCAGCATCGATCACACCAGTCTCGGTGAACACCACGACGACGGCATCAACTTCGGGGGCCAGCATCAACACACCCAGGGCCGCTTGCATGGCCTCCGCCGGGACCGTCGCAGACAGATCGACCGGGTTGTCCACCGATGCGGCCATGGGCGCGGCGCTACGGAGTCGCGCGGTGGTATCTGGAGTCAGCTGCACCACGGTCAAGCCGGCACCTTCGGCAGCGTCGGCGGCCAGAATGCCTGGCCCTCCTGAGTTTCCGACGATTGCCACCCGGTTGCCCGCGGGCAGCGGCTGATCGCACAACATCCGCGCGGCGTCGATCATCTCCTCGATCCGGGTCACCCGCAGCACCCCCGCTTGCCGAAACAGTGCGTCGACGACCTCGTCGGAGGCGGCAGCGGCAGCGGTGTGGGACATTCCGGCATGCTTGCCGGCGGGGGACCGGCCCGCCTTGATTGCGATGATCGGCTTGCTGCGAGACACCCTCCGCGCGATCCGGGAGAACTTGCCAGGGTTGCCAAAGGACTCCAGGTACAGCGCGATGACGCGCGTCCTGCTGTCCTTCTCCCAGGCCAGCAGCAGATCATTACTACTGACATCGGCCTTGTTGCCGACGGAGACGAACGCAGAGACGCCAAGTCCCGATCGCGCTGCTGCGCTCAGCACTGCGATACCGAGGGCGCCCGACTGCGAAACTAGTCCCAGACCGCCTGCCAGCAAGGGGATCCGGGCGAACGTCGCGTTCAGCCGGACCGCTGGATCGGTATTCAGCACGCCGAGACAGTTGGGTCCGATGACCCGTATTCCGAATCGGCGCGCTTGCACGACGATGCTCGTCTGCAGGGCCGAGCCGGACTCGTCGATCTCGCCGAAACCCGCCGTCAGGATCAGCAGGCCACGGACGCCACGCACGCCGCATGCCCTCGTCACTTCAAGTACCTGATCGGCGGGCACGGCTACCACTGCAAGGTCGACAGGTTCCGGGAGCTGCTCCGGTGAGGGAAAGCACTGGACGCCGAGAATCGTTTCGTGGCAAGGGTTCACAGCGTAAACATTCCCGGCGAAGCCGAACTCAGTGAGATTGCGCAATACTTGATTGCCGACAGCGCCCTGTCTATTGCTGGCGCCGATGACGGCGATCGAGCTGGGCGCGAGAACGGACTGCAGACTGGCTGCGTCCGCCTGTCGATCTCTTTCGTCCAGAGCCTCCATCAGGTGCACGGTCGCGGTGAGGTCGATGGTCACCCGCAGGCAGCCGCCATCGAAACGGAAGTCCACTGCGAAGCCGAGGGCCCGAAAGACGTTGATCATTGCGGCGTTTTCGTTGAGCACGTCGGCTACGAACGCCTGGATACCTTGGCGGCGCGCCGCGGAGGCCAAATGTTCCAACAGCAGCGTGCCGATACCTTCGTGTTGACGATCGTCGGCGACCAGCAGCGAGACGTCCGCAGATCGATCGTCGACGCGCTCGTAGGAGACGACGCCGGCGACCTTTCCCTGCACCACCGCCAGCAGCGCTCGGTGGTCGGGACTTGTCGGTTTGATCAGAACGTCGAGATAGTGCTCCATCGCTGACAGCCCGACGCTGAAGAACCGCAGATACAGGGACTGCGAAGAGGCACCAACATACAGTTCTCTCAGCTGATCTACGTCGTCCTGCCCGACGTTGCGAATCTGCACCAGCCCACCGTCCGAACGGATGGCATCGGCGGAACTCACATCCGCAGTGGTCATCATCTGATGATGTCTCTGGCCCGGGAATTGCTCAAAGTGTCCAGCGGTGGCGATTCACGAACGGCAGTCGCGACCAGGCGCGCCCGGCGCCCCAGGTCGTACCGGCATAGGTGAGGGCGAGCACGATCAGGATCAGTGCTTGGATGACGTGTTCGTCAACGAAGGGATTGGTGGAGTTGGTTGCTGTCCCGGCGCTGTCGAACTGCGCCACCGGGTAGGTGGCCAGCCACATCCCCGCCAA
>JALYXB010000002.1 GCA_030947305.1 Actinomycetota bacterium
GGGCCCTTCCGATCGATTCTGGTCGGCTCGGCGCCGCAACAACCAACCCCAGGAGGAGACCGGTGCCGAGCAATCAGCAGCGACGCGAGGCGGCGAAGCGGAAGCTGCAGCGTCAGCTCGTGCGGCGTGAACAGGCCCGGGCCCGTCGCCGCCGCACCACGCTCATCGCCGGCACAGCCGCTGTCGTCCTGGTTGCCGTCGGCGTCATCTGGCTGGTGACCACCCACCACAACTCCCCGGCGGCGGCCGACGCCAGCAGCACCGCCACCGCCGCCAGTGCTACCGCCGGCACCGCCGCGACTGCTGGCCCCGCACTGCCGTGCACCTACACGGCTGCAGGCAAGGCCGCCAAGCCGGTCAAGTTGCCGACGAACACCTCGCCCGCCAACAAGGGCGAAGTCAAGATGACCATCACGCTGAACGGCCAGCCGGTGGATGCCACCCTCAACAGGGCGCTGGCGCCCTGTTCGGTGAACTCCGTGCTCTCGCTGGCCTCCCAAGGCTTCTACAACGACACCAGCTGCCACCGGCTCACCAAGAGCCCCGGCCTGAACGTGCTGCAGTGCGGCGACCCATCCGGCAAGGGCAACGGCGACCCGGGCTACAGCTACCCACCCAAAGTCGCGGCCGACGCCACATACCCGGTCGGCACGCTGGCGATGGCCAACACCCAGACGGGTGAGGGCTCGCAATTCTTCATCGTCTACGGTCCCTCGACCCTGTCGCCGCGGTACAGCGTGATCGGCACCGTCTCGGCCGCAGGAATGAAGGTGGTCGACGACATTGCCAGCAAGGGTGTCAAGAACGACAGCCAGGACGGGGCGCCGATCGCCGCGGCGAAGATCAGTACCGTCACCGTGCCGTCCGAGGCGGTGACAGCGACCACCTCGTACCCGCCGTCCAGCACTCCTGGGACCGCTGCCGGCGCGAACAATCCCGGATCCAGCGGAGCGAGCGCACCCACCCAGGCGCCGGTCTCGGTAACCGCCACCAAGTAGCTGGCCTTCCGCGGCGATCACCAGGACCCGGTTCGGAGCCATCGATGAACGCTCAGGCGCTGGTGACCCGGTACACGTCGTAGACCCCGTCGACCGCCCTGACCGCCCGCAGCAGATGCCCAAGGTGCTTGGGATCGGCCATCTCGAAGCTGAACCTGCTGATCGCCATCCTGTCCTTGGACATTGACAGGTTGGCCGACAGGATGTTGACCTTCTCGTCCGCCAGCATCTTGGTGATGTCGCTGAGCAGCCGGTGCCGGTCCAGGGCCTCGACCTGGATCGTCACCAGAAACACCGTCGCGGACGAGGGATCCCAGGAGACGGGCACCAGCCGCGCCTGCTCGGCACGCAAGGCGTCGGCATTGGTGCAGTCCGTACGGTGCACCGAGATCGCACCGCCCTTGGTGACGAAGCCGAGAATGACGTCGCCGGGGACCGGGGTGCAACAGCGCGCCAGCTTGACCTGCACATCGGCGTCCCCCTGCACCAGCACCCCTGACGAGCCCTTGGTCGGCCGGCGCCGAACGACCGCCGGAGTGGCCTTCTCGGCTATCTGCTCGCCGACGGCCTCGTCGCCGCCGAGGAAGCCGACGACCTTGCCGACCACGGTCTTCGCCGCCACGTGATTCTCGCCGACCGCTGCGTACAATGCGGCGATGTCGCGGTAGCCGAGGTCGTGCGCGGCCTCGGCCATCGATTGGTGCGAGATCAGCCGCTGGACCGGAAGTCCTTCTCTCCGCACAGCTTTCGCGATCGCATCCTTGCCGAGCTCGATCGCCTCTTCACGTCGTTCCTTGGCGAAATACTGGCGGATCTTGGTCTTGGCCCTTGACGAGGTGACAAAGCCCAGCCAGTCCCTGCTCGGTCCGGCACCTTGCGCCTTGGAGGTGAAGATCTCCACGATCTGGCCGCTGGACAGGGTGCGCTCGAGCGCCACCAGCCGGCCGTCCACCTTCGCACCGATACATCGATGTCCCACCTCGGTGTGCACGGAGTAGGCGAAGTCGACCGGCGTCGAACCCACTGGCAGGGTGTGGATGTCGCCCTTCGGGGTGAAAACGAAGATCTCGCTGGAGGCCATCTCGAAGCGCAGGTTGTCCAGGAACTCACCAGGATCCCCCGCCTCCCGCTGCCAGTCGAGCAGCTGCCGCATCCAGGCCATCTCATCTACCGAGGTGCCGGCGCCAGCATGGGTGCCCTTGGTCTCCTTGTAGCGCCAGTGGGCCGCGATGCCGTACTCGGCGGTCTGGTGCATGTCCCTTGTCCGGATCTGCACCTCGAGCGGCTTACCCTCTGGCCCGATCACCGTAGTGTGAAGTGATTGGTACACACCGAATCTCGGCTGCGCGATGTAATCCTTGAACCGGCCGGGCATCGGCGCCCACATCGCGTGCACCACACCCATCGCCGCATAGCATTCGCGCACCGAGCTGACGATGATGCGCAGCGCGACCAGGTCGTGGATCTCGTCGAACTCGCGGCCGCGGACCTGCATCTTCTGGTAGATCGAGTAGTAGTGCTTACCCCGCCCCACCACGTCGGCGGGGATCTTTGCTGCCGACAATTCTGCGTCGATCTGCTCCTTGACGACGGCCAGGTAGGTGTCCCTTGAAGGTGCGCGATCGGCCACCAGCCGGACGATCTCGTCGTAGCGCTTGGAATGCAGGATGGCGAACGCCAGGTCCTCCAGCTCCCACTTGATGGTCGCCATACCGAGCCGATGGGCAAGGGGGGCAAGGACTTCCAGCGTCTCTCTGGCCTTGCTGGCCTGCTTGTCCGGTGGCAGGAACCGCATGGTGCGCATGTTGTGCAGTCTGTCCGCCAACTTGATCACCAGCACCCGTGGATCCTGTGCCATTGCGATGATCATCTTGCGGATCGTCTCGGCCTCGGTGGCATCGCCGAACCTGACCTTGTCCAGCTTGGTGACACCATCGACCAGGTGGGCCACCTCTTCGCCGAAGTCCCGTTCGACGTCTGCCCTGGTGTACGGGGTGTCCTCGACGGTGTCGTGCAGCAGTGCGGCCACCACGGTTGTGGTGTCCATACCGAGATCGGCCAGCACGGTGGCGACGGCGAGCGGATGGGTGATATACGGGTCGCCCGACTTGCGGAACTGGCCCCGGTGGGCCGCCTCCGCCACCTCGTAGGCGCGCTCCATCACCTTGAGATCGGCCTTCGGGTGCAGTGTTCGATGGACGGCGAACAGCGGCTCCAGTACCGTGCGGTTCGGAGACGATTGCCGCTGCCCGCTCATCCTGCGGGCCAACCTCGCCCGCACCCTCCTGCTGGCGGACGGCGCATCCGGCATGCCTGCCGCATCGGCGAGTTCGGGCACCATTGAGGGGCTCATCGGGGTAATCGGTGTCGTGGTCAGCAGACCAGGGGACGCCGACGGGTCAACCACCGCAGCGCTCGACACCGGAGCGGCGGGAAGCGGAATGTCGAGCGGCGGATCGGCAGCCGCCGTGTCGCCGCCCCCGGCGTCGTCAGGACGCCGGATGGCTGTGCGTTGCCGGTCACCACGGCCTCGGTCGGCACGGTCGAGATCGCTGCGGTCGCTGCCGGTGCCCAACTCGCCGGCAGGAGTCAGTGCGGTATCGGTGTCGACGGCAGCCGTCAACGCGTCGACATCAGGAGTACCCACCGCGCACACCTCCCGCCCGCCCATTGACTGAATGGTTCCAGACCAACCAGCTTAACCAGCGGTAGATGCCGGCGACGGCCTCGTCAGCGGTGACGCTTACCCGTCGTTCGCGCGTTCTTCCCTGTCGGCCGCGGCTTCGGCTTGGCGGTCGGTGGCCGGACACCCGGTAGCGGCTTCTCACCGGGCCGGTTGTCCGGGGTCGATGGGGTGAGCGCGGCCGCAGCCGGTTGGCTCACCGTCACCGTCGCCGGCGGCTCGTCGAGCATCACCGGAGCGGACCGGACATCGGTCAGCGGTTGCCCGGATGCGGCGTTGGCCGGCGCCGGCTTCCCGGCTGCCGATCTGGTCCTGCCCGACTTGGTGGTCCTGACCGCCGGCGCGGTGCGCCCGATCGGATCGCCGACGGCATCGACCAGCAGTCCTTCGGCGGCACGCTTGCCGACAACCCTCTTGGTGTGCGCCTTGATGTTCGGCTCGAGCAGGCGCAGGTCGACCGACAGCGGGACGGCGACGAACAGCGAGGAATAGGCGCCGACGATCATGCCGATCAACTGCACAAGGGCGAGGTCCTTCAGGGTGCCCGAACCCAACAGCGCAATGCCGGCGATCAGCAGCCCGGCCACCGGCAGTAGCGCAATCAGAGAGGTGTTGATCGAGCGCATCAGCGTCTGATTGATGCCAAGGTTGGCAGCTTCGGAGTAGGTGCGTCTGGTCAACGACAGCAGGCCACGGGTGTTCTCCTGGACTTTGTCGTACACCACCACCGTGTCGTACAGCGAGAAGCCGAGGATGGTGAGCAAGCCGATCACTGTTGATGGGCTCAGTTCGAAGCCGACCAGTGAGTAGATGCCGGCGGTGATCAGCATTACCTGGAGGGTGGAGACCACCGCTGCGACGGCAGCCCGCCGCTCGTAGCGAATCCAGATGAACAGCGCGACAGCGATCAAGAAGACGATCACCGAGATGACGGCCTGTTTGGAGACCTCGGATCCCCAGGTCTGCGATACCGCAGAGCTGTTGACGCTGCTGGCAGGCAGGTGAAAGGCGGTGACTATTGCCCTCACCGCGGCGTCAACCTTCGCCTTGTCCTGATCGTTGGACGAGTCAAGTGAGGTGGTGACCTCGAGGTTGCTGCCGACCTTCTGCGGGGTGACGTCCGTGAGGCCGGTGGCCTGATTGACCACCTTGGTGATGCTGCTCTGGTCCAGCACCTGCCCGGTGTTCGGGGCAATGGTGATCTGGGTGCCCCCGGCGAAGTCGATGCCGAGGTTGAAGCCGCGCAAGAAGATCAGCAGCAGCGAGGCCACCACCAGTACCAGGCCGACTGCGTAGTAGATCTTTCGGGGTCGCAGCACGTTGAAAGCCCCGGTGCCGGTGGACAGCCGGCTGATGAAGCCGTCCCGCTTGCCGTGCGGCGCGCTTGCCGGCTGGGTGATGGCGTCGTCCGGTGATTCGGTCGGGATCAGCGTCATCTCACGCCTCCTTGACGGCGAAGCGGGAGGCGGCGGCCCGGTGGCGCTGGCCGGCGGCGGCAACGGCACCCAGCCCGGACAGCCTCGGCGAGCGGAAGATCTTGGCATCGGCGGCCAGTCCGACCGCGGGGTGCGTCACCAGGAACACGATCACCAGGTCGAGCACCGTCGACAGACCGAGGGTGAAAGCAAACCCCTTCACGTCACCGACCGCCAGCAGGTACAGGATCACGGCGGACAGGAACGTGACGGCGTCTGCGGACAGGATGGTGCGTTTCGCGCGCTCCCAACCCCGCGGCACCGCGGATCTGAACGTCCTGC
>JALYXB010000003.1 GCA_030947305.1 Actinomycetota bacterium
ATGCCGGACAGCGGGGCCAGCTCGGCGAAGCCGTCGGCCGTCAGCTCGTCGACGACATCGTCCCAATTCAGCCCGGCGCCGATGGTCACCAGGGTGGCGTCGGCAGCGGTCCTCCGGTCGATGCCGCCGATGGCGATCTTGACGACCGGAACGGCAACGCCGGCGTCGCTGACCACCAGGTTCGAGCCGCCGCCGAGTACCAGTACGTCGCCGACGACCGCAGCGGCGACCTCGTCAGGGGTGGCCGCGATGACGAAGTCGGGGGCTGGTCCACCGAGCCGAAGGGTGGTGAGATCCGCGAGGGTGACAGGTGCCGGCACATGGCAAGACTAGGTGCCCAGCAGGATCAACGAAGGCCGCCCGGCCGGCTGAGCGACGGCCTACGCTTCCGCTGACGAACGGCGATCCTGTGAGGAGTGCGACCATGTCGCGACGCACCGGCGAGCAGACGAAGGCGCTGCTGATCGAGACCGGCATCGGGATGCTGCTGGAGCGGGGAACGACTGCCGGGGTATCGCATATCCGGCTGCAGGAGGTGGTGCGACGTGCCGGTCTGACGACCGGCGCCGCCTACCGGCTGTGGGCCGATCAGGATGCCTTCCACCACGATCTGGCCGTCGGCGCCGCGAGTTGGCGGGGCGACGAACCGGTCGCGAACACGCTGAAACGGATCGGCGCGCTGATCGAGGCCCGAGCCCCGTTGATGGAGGTGATCCGGCAGGGCAGCCAGGCCCACGTCGAGGGCTTTCACGACGAGGACACCGACAGCCAGGGGCGGCCAAGGTCTTTCCTGGTCGCGCTGGCACTTCGGGCAACGTCGGCGAGCTGGGTCGACCTGCGGGACGCCAGCGTTGCCCGACACGCCGACTCGGTGAGCGACTTCGCCCGACTGTACGGCCAGTTGATGGACACCTACGGACTGCGGATGCGTCCACCGCTCACCCTTGAACAGTTCACCCTGGCCATGGCGGCGCTCGGCGAGGGCTTCGCCCTGCAGGCGATCCAGGGGGTCGACCATCCGCGTATCCGGCGGCCGGGACCGGCCGGCGTCGGCGACGATTGGACGCTGTTCGGGCTGGCCGTGTGGTCGTTGGTCGAAGCGTTCACCCAGGAGTGCGAGTAGCCGCGGGGCCCGCGACTTGCCTGCGGAAGCCCCGCCGAGCCAACCCCGGGAGAATCGTCGGCGGCGTGCGGCTAGGTTACTGGCGAGTCAGCCGGTTCCCCTACCGCAAGGAGCATCAGTGTCCACCGACCTGCACGCCGTTCAGACATTCGCTGCTGGGCCCGAGGTGATCTTCGCGAAGTACTCCGACCGGGCCTTCCTCGAAGGACGGCTACAGGCCGTCGGCGGCATCGACCCGCAGGTCACCACCCTGGAGACGACGGGGGCGGGAACCGGTCTGGCGCTGAGAATCGTCACCCAGCAGGCCATCCCGGCGTCCGCGCTGCCGTCGATGGTGTCCTCGCTGATGCCTGGTGACCCGCTGATCGTCCGCACCGAGAAGTGGCGTCGAGCCGGCGGCAGCTTTGTCGCGGACTTCGACGTGCTGATCAAGGGGGCACCCGCCTCGATGAAGGGCACCATGACGCTGGCCGCCGGCTCGATCGCCGACAGCTCGACCGTCACCATCGACGGGCAGGCATCGGTGCCGATCCCACTGTTCGGCGGCAAGATCGAATCGGTGATCGTTGAGCAACTGGACAAGCTGCTTCTGGCGGAGGAGACCTACCTGCAGCGCACGCTCGGCGCGGCGGCCGCCGGCGATGGTGACTGATTACGTGCCTGGGTGCGACGGTGCCATCTGATCAGGGCGCTCCGCCCGCCGTTTCCTCAGAGGTCGTCTGAGTCGGCGGGCGAGGCGCCCTGATCAACGTCGGCGGGATGCGGTCAGGAGATGGCCCCGACCGCCGTCCCCCAGTTCGCCAGATACGGCGGGTAGCCAAAGGTGCCCGGGATGTATTCAGCGGCGGTCCAGACGGTGCCCGCGGTGTCGGCGACGGCGGCGGAATAGTCACCCCAACGCTCGACACCGGTACCGCCGTACTGCGGATATCCGGTGAAACCGTCGGCAGGCTTGGTGCCCGCACCGTAGATCTCGACTCCCGACGACACCGCTCCTGTCCGACCGAGCGTCACGTACGCCGTCGACGGGTAGTAGCCGCGACCGGCAAGGGTGAAGACCATGGCAGCCTTGTTCCCGGTGGCGGTCGACGACACGCCGATGGACGGGTACATCACCGAGTTGCGGTTGACGGCGATATAGCCCTGGTTCGCCATCGTCGCCGTGGTGGGCCTCGGCGCCACCACGAAGTAGGCGATGCCGGTGGTCGTCGGGCCGTTCTCGGTCTTCACCGCGGTGTTCAGGCCACTCCACAACAGGTGCCCGCTGTAGACGACCTGATTCATCCGGTCGTCGTTGGAGTCCAGCAGGTTCAACCTGGTTTTCAGGCTTTGTCCCAGTGGGTACGGCCCGGTCTTCTGCAGCACCTTCGGCGGAGCGCCGTAGACCTCGCTGCCGATCACCACCTTGTTCAGCTGCACCGCGGGGTTGGCAGTGGCCAGCGACGCTGTGTTGGTGAATGCCCAGGAGGCGATCCTGTTGTCGAAGCCGCCGGTGAACTCCAACGCGGACAGCGCATACTCGGTGCCGTTGGCGTCCGTTGACCACTCAGCGGGGTCCGGTGAGGTGGCCGGTTGCACGGTGTAGGCAACGCCTTCGGCCAGCGGAATGCCGTTCGGGCTCTCGAACCGCTGCACCTTGAGCGTGCCGGTGGTCAGGGCGACCTTGTCCAGCGCGTACAGCTGCGCCCCGTTGAACCCGGCGCCGGCGATCGGAAATTCGTTGGTGGTGATGAAGAAGCCGTGGGCATCGGCTCCGATCAGCGGCTGATCGCCCAGACACGGGCAACCGGGGTGACTCTGCAGCGTTCCGCCTGCCGAGCCGGTAGTGGTGTCGGTGCCGCCCGAGTTGGCGACGTCCAGCTGATACAGATACCAGTCGCGCGGATCGGTGGTGGGCGTGGCCGATTTGCTGACCGCAATGTCGACGTAACTGGTGCCGGTGAAGCTGCCGGTGGCCGGATCGGTGCCCAGCTCCAGCACTGTCATATAGAAGCGCTGCAAGGCCGGGTCGAAGTAGCACTTCGGATCGGAGACGAACGGGCCGTAGGGATTGGCCGCGCCCGGTGTCCGGTTGATGTCGTTGGTGTTGTTGAAGAACCTGTTATAGGCCTGGGGGCTGGACAAGGCCGTTCCGGATGTCTTGTCGTAGATGGAGAAGACGTCGTTGACGCCCTCAATCAGCTGGCCGCCGCTGACGCACAGCGCCTGGTCCGGCGGCTCAAGCGAGAACGAGTTCCCACCGTTCGAGGTGCGCTGGTCCTTCAGTGTCAGACCCTCGACCCGTTTGGCTGCGGGATTGCCGCTGACCGGAAGCGAGGAGGGCCGGGGCACATTTTTGGACGGAACATGAGACGCAGCATTCGACCGCGAGTGCACGGCTTCGGCCTGCATGCCGTCAGGGCCGGGCTCGAAGGGCCGCGTCTCCGGTCCGCTGCTGTTTGCGGTCGGCGTGGACGCCGACGCCGGCAGACTGGTGATTCCGAGCATACAGATGGCCGCGACTGGGATTGCCAGCCATTGGCGATATCTGCGTCGATTGGTTGCACTGGTCATTCGGGGACAACCTCCCATGAGAAAGGGGCCGGGCGGCGGATAGCCGTCGCGGATCTACCTGGAAGTGCAGAGTGAACAGTGCTCGTAAACCAGCGGCGTTGCAACCCCATCGGCCTTCCGGATCGACGGGTGGTCCTTGATCGACAGCCGCGCCGTAGATCCGCTCCGACCGGCCCGAGAGCCGGCGTCCCGGAGGTCTTGGCGATGTGAGTGCATGACGCGTTGCACCAACGCCACATTGCACCTACCGCACGTGCTGTCGGCTCCGAACAACAGTGGTGACGGCTGCCGCATCCCCCTCGACGCCCAGCCGACCACCGCTTCCTCGCCTGCTGTCACCCGTCACCAGAAGTCGGGCGGCCCTGCTGGGGATGGCGGCGGTGGCGCTCGCCGCCGCGATCGCCGAGATGCTGGCGGCGGCGGCCAACTGGTTCGGTCTGCTCACCGACTCGGCGACGCCCGTCGGATCGCTCGGCGAGGCCTTCATCGCGATCGCCCCGAACGGCCTGGTCGACTGGGCCAAGAACACTCTCGGCTCGCCGGGCGACAAGATCTTCCTCGGCGTCGGCATCGGGGTGACATTGCTGGCGGGTGGGGCGCTGATCGGCATCGCCGGCCGTCACCGCCGAATGGTCTCGGCCCGGCTGCTGCTGCTACTGGGGGTGATTCCCGGCGCGGCCATTGTGACCCGCAGGGGCGCAGGCCTGCTGGACCTGGTGCCGCTGGCGGTGGGACTGGTGACGGGCTGCTGGCTGCTGCTGGCCGGTTTCCGGGCGCGAACAACGCACCATGCCGGCCCGGCCGCACCGACAGTGGCTGCCCAACCCACGCCGAAGCCGATCGCGGCGTCGGCAGCCGGCGATGTGCGAGAACCGAGTGGCAAGACGGAGCCACGGGATCGGCGCCGGGTGCTGCAGATGGCCGGCTACGGTGCGCTGGGGGCCGTCATCTCCGGCGTCTTGTCCCGGCTGATCCCGGCGCACGCCGCCACCGATGCGTCCAGAGCCGGCGTCACCCTGCCCACCGCCCCACCACAGACCACCGAGCCACCCAGCGCCGGGCCGGCGTCGGGGGCGGCAGCGTCGTCGGCCGGACCCGGGACGGCGGCTGCTGCGACGGCGCCGACTTCGGCGGCCGCCCCGCTCAGCAGCGTCTACATCCCCCCGCCGTCATCGAC